>JAYUZA010000555.1:0-3251 GCA_043752145.1 Flavobacteriales bacterium | reverse complement strand
GCAGATTAGCGCAGATTTTTTTAATCTGAATATCGCCACTTGCCTCTGTCTACTACCGCTTAATTTTTGATTCCGATTTTTTAAAATTTCAAATCTATCTTCTTACTTCTAAAATCTAACTTCTTACTTACTTTATTACTCTTCCAATCAATGTCGCTTTCGTACAGGATTCAACATAAACATTTACATACATTCCTTTTTCGTAATTCTCTTTTGGAAAAACGATCATAGCGTTTTGTGTATTGCGTCCCGCCAACTGTTCGCTTGATTTTTTACTTTCACCCTCAATTAATACACGGTGGATTTTCCCCACATGTTTTAAATTGTTTTCGTAGGACGATGCATGTTGAATGGCCATTACTTCTTCAAAACGTTTTCCTTTTATTTCTTCTGAAACATCATCTTTGAATTTACGTTCGGCCAATGTTTTTGGTCGTTCCGAATATTTGAACATATAAGCGTAATCAAAAACACATTCTTTCATTAAACTTAAAGTGTCGGCATGTTCTTCTTCGGTTTCGCCACAAAATCCGGTGATCACATCGGTTGAAATTCCTGCATCGGGCATAAATTTACGAATGGCCGCAATACGGTTTAAATACCATTCACGTGAATAACCACGATTCATTCGTTCCAAAACATTTGAATTTCCCGACTGCACGGGTAAATGAACATACTTGCATATATTTTCGTGTTTCGCCATCATTTCCAAAACTTCATCGGTCATATCTTTTGGATGTGAGGTTGAAAAACGCACACGCAGATCGGGATTTACCAAAGCGACCAATTCCAACAACTGAGCAAAATTCACGGTTGGTTTTTGTGCATCGGTAATTTCTCCTTTTGAATTCATATTCCATTTATACGAATCAACATTTTGTCCAAGAAGTGTAACTTCCTTGTATCCGTTCTCAAATAAATATTTTGCTTCGTGTACAATTGATTCGGGATCACGGCTGCGTTCTCTTCCGCGTGTAAAGGGTACAACACAAAACGAACACATATTATCGCAACCGCGCATAATGCTAATGTACGCGGCAACGCCATTGCTTCCCAAACGCACCGGATTTATATCAGCATATGTTTCTTCGCGTGACAATAAAACATTTACCGCTTTTTGTCCGCCTTCAACTTGTTTCACCAAATTCGGCAGATCACGGTACGCATCAGGACCTATGACTATATCAACTAATTTTTCTTCTTCTAGTAAATTTGACTTCAATCGCTCGGCCATACATCCCATAATACCAATGATAAGTCCCGGGTTTTTTTTCTTCGCTTTCTTAAAATCATTTAAACGATTTCGTACACGTAACTCGGCATTATCACGAATGGCGCAGGTATTCATCAATACAAGATCGGCTTCGTTTGCATTGCGTGTGGTTTGGTATCCTTCCTTTATTAATATGGAAGCCACAATTTCACTATCCGAAAAATTCATGGCGCATCCATAACTTTCCAAAAAAAGTTTTTTACCCGAATTTTTTGCTTCAACCGGCATGACAAGGGCCTGGCCCTGCCTGCTTTCATCAATTACCTTATTTTGGCCTAAATCATCAATCATATAAGGGGTCAAAATTAGCCTATTTTGGCCAAAGTGCCAAAATGACATGACCTTAGATTTAATATTTTATAACAATTTAACAATCAGTCATTTCAATCTGCATGTTCAGATTTCTTTTTTTTGTTTCAAATCTATTATGCTTTATTTGCACGGATTTTAAAAGGTCGCTTTTGGGTTCTCCTGAACTTTTGAAGCCCCAAAAAAGTCTGCTTTTTGAGCATTTTTCGGTCCCTTTTGGGATCAGTTTGGAGTATTTATACATATAATATAGAAGAAAGAGATGGCAAAGAACCTGGTTATAGTGGAGTCACCTGCAAAGGCAAAGACAATTGAAGGATTTTTAGGGAAGGAATATACGGTTAAATCAAGTTTTGGTCACGTTAGAGATCTACCCGATAAAGGTATTTCTATTGATATTGAAAACGGATTTAAGCCAAATTACGTTGTGAGTGATGATAAAAAGAAAATAGTTGATGAATTACGAAAACTTTCAAAAGCCTCAGACATGGTTTGGTTGGCAACGGATGAGGACCGTGAGGGAGAAGCTATTTCATGGCATTTAAAGGAAGCATTGGAACTTGACGATAAAAAAACCAAGCGCATTACATTTAACGAAATTACCAAAGCAGCCATTCAAAAAGCAATTACAAAACCACGTTTAATTGATTATAATTTAGTAAATGCACAACAGGCACGCAGGGTTTTAGATCGTTTGGTGGGTTTTGAATTATCGCCTGTATTATGGAAAAAAGTTCGTCCCAGTTTATCGGCTGGTCGTGTACAATCGGTAGCTGTACGTTTAATTGTAGAGCGAGAAAAAGACATCAATAATTTTGTATCAAATTCATTTTATAAAACAGTAGCCATTTTTAAAGTTGGTTCATCTGTTTTAAAAGCCGAATTAAATAAACGTTTTGCAAAACACGAAGAAGCTCTTGCTTTTGTTGAGTCGTGTAAAAAAGCATTATTTTCTATTGAGGATCTGGTAAAAAAGCCGGGAAAAAAATCTCCTTCTGCCCCGTTTACCACTTCAACATTACAACAAGAAGCATCCCGAAAATTGGGATTTGGTGTTGCACGTACCATGTCGGTTGCGCAAAAATTATACGAAGCGGGACACATTACATACATGCGTACCGATTCGGTAAACTTGAGCGAAACCGCATTAAAAGGAGCCAAAGATGAAATTACAAAATCGTTTGGTGCAAATTATTCGAACCAAAAACAGTATGTGACCAAGAGCAAGGGTGCTCAAGAGGCGCACGAAGCTATACGTCCTACTTATATGAACAATCACGAAGCAGGGAACGATCCGGCCGAAGTACGTTTATATGATCTTATATGGAAACGTACCATTGCATCGCAAATGGCCGATGCTATTTTAGAAAGAACTACAGTGACCATTGATGTAACCGCTCGAAATGAAAAATTCATTGCTGAAGGTGAAGTGATCAAGTTTGACGGGTTCTTAAAAGTATACCTTGAAAGTACCGATGAGGAAAGTACCGATGAGGATGCCGAAGGAATGTTACCTTCGATGAAAGTAGGCGAGAAGTTAACGTATAATGAAATAGCTTCAACACAACGTTTTACCCATCACCCGGCACGTTATACGGAAGCAAGTTTGGTAAAGAAACTCGAAGAGCTTGGTATCGGACGTCCGTCTACCTACGCGCCAACAATTTCT
>JAYUZA010000554.1:0-8364 GCA_043752145.1 Flavobacteriales bacterium | reverse complement strand
TAGATTTCATGAGCGGAGTGCTTACCACAAATGCCGATGGAGAATCGTTGGTAGATTAATTGGTGATTTCGACCACGCCCACACCCACACTCATCATTCCCACGAAAGTGGGAATCTCCTCACTCCCCTATGAAGTTGATAACTCTTTATGACTATCCCGAAATTAATTTCCCCTTTTTACTTAGGAAAATTTTAAAAGGATCTGGATTCTGAATCGTTAGAACTAAACTTTTAAACTCATTTTCAGTTTTCTCATGAAATTTTATAGTGATAGAGTAATGATACGGACCATTTTGAGCAAAGTTCAATTTATCTATTTTAAAAGATTTAACTTGGTTATAGTTAAATTTTAATATTTGTCTTTTGATTGGATTTTTAAAAGTAAAATGATCATTCTCAAATGTTACCCAAAAATAAGATCCCCTAAGTAAAAGATAGATCAGTAATAATGCAATTGGAATTACAAATAATTTTTGATTCGTTACAATACAAATAATTACAAGAGCTATGGACATTAAATAAGTGAAACTAACATTTGCGCTAGTCGAAAGGGTCGTTGAATAATTAGTTTCCGAATTCATATGAACGAATACTACTCCTTCACCACTTTTCCACTCATCACTTTATCCTCACCCACAATTCTATAATGATACATACCGGCCGCCTGTGACGAAAGATCAATTTGCTTTTGCGTTCCGTTAAACGAATTTTCTAAAACAATTTGACCGAACGAATTCAATAAAATAAATCTATATGCTCCATTAGTTTTCATATCAATGGTAAATTCATCGTTAAATGGATTCGGAAATACTTTATATGCATCATTGTTCATAGCTTCATCAATTCCAATACTACAACTTCCCGCTGAGCAAAAAGTTACAGTTCCCGCAATAGTTCCGATATTGGTATCAAAGTTTGTTCCGGTTTGATCACAAACATCAAGGGTACCATTAACTGCTCCCGAATTTGATGTGGCATTTGTAACACAATAATCACCCGTACCATTCATTGTAATTGAATTGGCAAGGTCGTTACCAACTGAAATGGTTCCATTATTATTAAATGTTCCTGTTCCCGAAAGTGTATCCCCGTTCCATAAATTTCTTCCAACAATGATAAGGTTGACGTTGGTAAAATTCTCGCTATTCCACAAATCATAAGTTAAATCCATTTTTGCACCATTCATAACGGTTCCGCTTGAATAAATATTATCAAGACTAAAACCTGTACCACCGTTATTGTTTAGCATGCCTGAATTATAAATATCAATTCCTGTAAAAGATCCGTTACTGGAAATAGTCCCTGCAGAGACAGTGAAAGTAGCATTTGTCGTTCCCGAATTGGTAAACGTTGCTCCGGTGTTTACATATAAAGTATCGGTCACAATAAATGTGCCCGAGTTTACCGTATTAGCCGATCCATCCACTGCGTAAGCATTACCAATGGTAAAAGATCCAGTATTACTGAATGTTCCGCCACCGTGATAAAAATTTCCAATGTTAACGATTCCGTTATTGGTAAAAGCACCACCGGTATACGCAAAATTACGGGTTGGAATATCACCGGTCATTGAACCACCTGAATTAACGGTTACCGATCCACTGGTATAACCAAAATCTACGTTCAATGTTAAAGCATGGTTAATAATAATAACATCACCCGGTACAGGAATACAGGTGCAATCCCAGGTAAACGGATTGTTCGCATTTCCATTCATAATTGTAGTTCGTGTGGCACGGGTTTGTGCAGTTAAAGCGTTTCCAATAAAAAGGAAACCAAGTGCTGACAGAAGTAAATTTTTACGCATAATTAATTTATTTATTCAAAAATAAGACGTTTTATTCGACAATACCAAATATCAGGCCAGTTTCAGTGTAAAATCACTTTTTTTTCCTCAAATGTTGAATACCTACAGCAATACAAATGCAGGCCAATGGTAAAGGCACATAATAATAATCTTTTAATTCTGAAAGGTTGGCCGAATTCTCACCAACTTGTTTCATCACCACAGCCGCAACGGTACAAATAACCCCTAGTGAAATAAATATTATTCCTTTAGTCATACAATTAATTTTTTGGTTTATAATTTCGTTCGCCAAATATCAAACTTCCTACACGAACCATATTGCTTCCGCATTTAATGGCTAATTCAAAATCGCTGCTCATTCCCATCGACAAAATTTCGGATTTGAGATTTGAGATTTGAGCGTTTTCACCATTTTCTGATTTCCTATTTCTGATTTCTGATTTTGTTTTTTCAAATAACTCCTTTACTTCTAAAAACTCTTTTTCGATCTGGATTCTTTCTTCGGTATTCGATCCCATGGTCATCAATCCCTTTATATAAACGTTTTGTAATTTCTGCAACGAATCGCTTTTAATTATCTCCAATATTTCATTGAAAAAAAAGCCGAATTTTGTTTCTTCCTGCGCAATATGAACTTGCAATAAACAATCTATCACGCGATCATTTTTTAAAGCCTGCTTATTTATCTCTTCCAGTAATTTTAAACTATCAACCCCATGAATTAAGTGAACGAAAGGAGCAATATATTTTACCTTATTGCTTTGTAAATGGCCTATCATATGCCAGCGAATATCTTTTGGTAATTCATTGTGCTTATCCACTAATTCCTGCCCATAGTTTTCGCCAAAGTCGCGCACACCCGCTTCATACGCTTCTAAAATATCGGCAACGGGTTTTGTTTTGGAAACAGCAATTAATGTTGCTTTACCGATTTTACTTTTAAGCGATTCAATATTTTGCGCAATTGAACTCATTCTATTTTTATCGCTTTTACCGGATTGATCCTCGACACCAACATAACAGGCAATAAAAACGCCACCAGGCAAACCACAATGGTCAAGGCATTCACAAATAAATACGCTGGCCAGTCAATTTCTATAGGCACTTTACTCACAAAATAGGTTTCGGGATTTAATTGAATAATACCTGTGTAATTCTGAATAAAATAAATAACAAATACCAAAATATTCCCGAATACAATACCCCTGAATAAAATATTGGCCGTAAAATAAAAAAATATTTTTCCCACAGAACCATTGGGCGCTCCGAACGATTTTAAAAGGCCTATCATTTTTGAACGTTCTAAAATTAAAACCAATATTGCCGATACTAAATTAATAATTGCCACTAACAACATCAACAGTACAATTATACGTACATTCATTTCAACCAACTCCAGCCAATTAAAAATTTGCGGTTGCTGTTCTATTATGGTTTTTGTTGTGTACTCCGGACCAATTATTTTATACAACCATTGGTCGGTGGTTTGCAGATCCTCCCAGGTATTTAAATTAATTTCAAATCCTCCGGTGTATAAATTAGATGTGCCTTTTAAATCGCTCACGGTAACACTAACAGCATTTTCTTTGTCGCTCACAGTTTTTACATAAAGGTCAATATTTGTCTTATCTGTTAAATTATCAGTTTCACTTACCTGAATATGGACAGTATCGCTTTCAAGACCTTTATTTGCATCAACGGCAACAAATGTGTAGTACCCATATTTCGCAGGTAATTGAATCGTAGCATACGAATAAGGTTTTCCGTTCACAAACCACTTTAGATTATCAGCGGTTGTAATAGCGTTCAAAGTGATCTCAACCTTATCATTCTTCAACGTATCATTCACATCCAAAACAACGTTTATTCCCCATCCGTTAGCCTCCTGTATATGCCCAATATCTATAAAGGCGTATTCTTTGTCAAATTCCTCTAATCCCGTATCATAAATTCCGCACACAACGAATTTTCGGAAATCGGGCGATACAGAATAGTCTTGCTGTTTTGAAATTAAAACCGCTGCCAAGGTGTCACCCACTCCCACACTTAAATTTGAAGCTATTTTTTTCGAGATCAGCACATCTCTTGAACTTCCGTTCTTAAACGCAATGAGTTTCCCTGCAACCAAATGTTCGTTCAAAAACTGTTTATCATAGTTTGCATCTATTCCCTTGAACAAAACACCCTGAATTTCCCTGTTTCCCTCGGTATTTTTGCGAGTTCGTTGTATGATACCCGGTTTATAAGCAACCGGTTGCATGCTTTTTATCTGTTCAAATTTTTTATAGGTTTTATAAAACGGTTGTTCAATGGCCATTAACTCCGAACCGCTCTCGGCATCCTCAAAAAATGGTAAAACCTGAATATGTGAACCAAAACCAATAACTTTGGTACGAATTTGGTTCTTGAAACCATTGGCAATGAAAACCGACAACAACATAACCGTTACACCCAGCGTAGTGCTCAGTACCGAAACCAGTAAAACAGGTTTGGCGTACCCGCTTAAATGGGTTTTACCTTTAATAAGGCGCGAGGCTATAAAGCGTTCAACGTTCATGTTTGGTTTGCGTCAACTAAAATATGCAAAGTATTGCTTGAGTTTCGCAATGTGCTTTGTTTTATTCTCAAATTGTTTTGGACAATTAAACATTCAATTCAAAAAAGACATTGTTTTG
This sequence comes from Flavobacteriales bacterium, assembly GCA_043752145.1. Lineage (GTDB taxonomy): Bacteria > Bacteroidota > Bacteroidia > Flavobacteriales_D > UBA2798 > DASPJQ01. The sequence goes on along the minus strand of JAYUZA010000554.1, from coordinate 3,882 downwards.
GGAGCCGATCAGGTAGATGTGTATACCTCAATGCTTCTCAATAAGAAAGTAGCATTTTGCGGAAATCAAACATCCATCCTAACCAACAAAACTCATGTGGTCGATACACTTTTAAGCCTTAAAGTAAACGTTCAAAAAATCTTCACCCCCGAACATGGCCTTCGCGGTACTGCCGATGCAGGCGAAAAAGTAGCCAATTCAATTGATAAAAAAACAGGCCTGCCCGTTATTTCGCTCTACGGCAACAATAAAAAACCAACAACCGAACAATTAAAAGGGATTGAGATCATGGTTTTCGACATTCAGGACGTTGGCGCTCGTTTTTATACCTACATCTCAACTCTGCATTATATAATGGAAGCCTGTGCCCAAAACAATATTCATGTGCTTATACTCGACAGGCCAAACCCTAACGGATTTTACGTTGATGGTCCGGTATTGGATACAGCTCTGCGTTCGTTCGTGGGCATGCATCCTGTTCCCATTGTACACGGCATGACCATTGGCGAATACGCGCAAATGATAAACGGTGAAAAATGGATAAAGTCAAAAAGCACATGTTCCCTAACCGTTATAAAGTGTAAAAAATATTCGCATAAGGACTATTATGAATTACCGGTCAATCCTTCGCCCAATTTAACCAGCATGCAGGCCATTTATTTGTACCCCACAACATGTCTATTAGAAGGAACAAGCATGAGCGTGGGTCGCGGAACAAAGGAGCCGTTTCGCAATATCGGTATGCCGGGATTTAAAACGGGAAGAAATTATTTCAAGCCTGTTTCAACACCCGGAGCAAAAGAACCCAAATACAAAAATGTAAAATGCCGCGGCATTTATATTTCCGACTCATTGGTCAATGTTTTTTTAGCACGACCTAAAATTCACATGCCTTTAATTGTTACGGCATATATAAAAAGTGCGAATCAAAAAACTTTTTTCACCGAAAAAGGTAGTTTCAATATTCTTGCCGGTGATAAAAATTTAAAACGCCTCATCCGAAATTTTACCGAAGCATCAAAATATTCGATTTTTCATGAGGCATGGGATCCTGCATTGAATGAATTCAAATCAATGCGCAAAAAATATTTACTCTACCCCGACTATGAGTAACAAAAACACGATCCTTACAATGGGCTGGGTCACGCTCATTGTGTTTCCCTTGGTAGCTTTGCTTATTTTATATTTTGTGAGTGGGCAGTGGCAATTTGTTTTTCAAAATGGTATCGAACTCTATTATCAGGCATCCATAGGCATTGCCCTTGGTCTAATTTTGGGTTACGGTTTAAAGGCAATGTTAAGCACCCGTGGGTTTAAAGACCTCACCCATACTTATGCCGATATGTTGAGTGAGTTTGACCTCGACCGCCAGCAATTCATCTTTTTGTCGGTTTGTGCCGGGGTTGGCGAGGAAATTCTTTTTCGTGGCTGCATTCAATATTATGCCGGCATATATATCACATCTGTCATTTTTGTGGCCCTTCATGGCTACCTTAACCCACTGAACCGCAAAATATTGCTGTATGGCATCGTGCTTACAGCCATATTTATAGGGGTGGGCTTTTTAATGAATTTTACGGGCATTTACGCCTGTATTATTTTGCACATTGTCATAGACATTATACTGTTTGGCCATCTGGCTAGCGAGGCTCGGAATAAAATTTAATAAGAAACCATGAGGTTTATTACCTAAATCCATATATTAGCGAACAAATTGATATTTATGGCAAATTTAGCGCAAGAAGGAACACCCAAAACCCCTACAATTCTGCTTGATGAGAATCAGGGTTTATTGGAATTATCAGGTAGATCAATTCCTGAAAATTCTATTGAATTTTACAAACCAATTCTTGATTGGATAGAGGCGTATGGTTCAAATCCAAAACCTGAAACAAAGGTTAATATTAAGTTAGAGTATTTTAATACCTCTTCTTCAAAATGTATTCTGGATTTCTTCAAGAAATTAGAAACATTGGCTAAAGGCGGCAAAACAAAAATTGCTGTTAACTGGCATTATGAAGAAGATGATGAAGATATGCAGGAAGCAGGCGAGGACTATCAATCAATTATTGAAATTCCTTTCAGCCTAATAGCTGTTGAAGAACTTTAGAATTTTTATAAATTTATAATATGAAAGCCTCGCAGCAATGTGGGGCTTTTTTATTGGGCGGGCTTACGGGCTGTGCGCTATACTCCTCGTTCGTGAGTACACTCACTGCGGGGTGTCGCTTCCATCCCTGCCCGAATTATTTCGTGAAATTAAATTTTGCGTCTTTGCGAGAATCATAACGCTGCGCCTCCGCGTCTCCGCGAGAAAAAATAATTAAATATAAAATCGGTGAATGATAAAATGTCCCGAAGCTTTTTTAAATGTTCCAACTACAAACGATCAAACCTTAAACCTCAAACCTGAAATTTCAAATTTTCAATTCACCGCCAACCATTCAAGGATCGCCACCTGAACCCTCGTCTGAATATCCTCGGTTGAACCGTAACTGAATTTTTCACCCGTAATTTTTTCGTACAATTCAATATAACGTTCGCTAATTCCCTTTACAACTTCATCGGTCATTTCAGGTATATCCTGTCCTTCTTTTCCCTGAAATCCGTTGGCAATTAACCATTGTCTTACAAATTCTTTCGATAATTGTTTTTGCGGTTCTCCTTTTTGTTGACGCTCTTCATAACCTTCAGCATAAAAATAACGCGAACTATCGGGCGTTAAAATTTCATCCATCAAATAAATCGTATCGCCAATTTTTCCAAATTCAAATTTGGTGTCAACCAATATTAAACCTTGTTTTGCTGCTAATTCAGTTCCGCGTGCGTATAATTTACGCGTAATATCTTCCAGTTTTTTATAATCTTCTTCGCTAACAATACCTTGTTTTATGATTTCTTCGCGCGAAATATCTTCGTCATGTCCAATGCTCGCTTTCGTTGTTGGTGTAATAATAGGTTCAGGTAATTTATCGTTCTCTTTTAATCCTTCAACCAATTTTACACCACATAATTTACGTTTTCCCTCAGCATATTCGCGTGCCGCATGTCCTGCCAAATAACCACGAATAACCATTTCAACCGCAATAGGCTTACACAATTTACCAATGGCAACGTTTGGGTCAGGCGAAACTTCAAGCCAATTGGGAACAATATCCTTCGTAGCTTCTAAAAACTTTACCGCAATTTGATTTAGTACCTGACCTTTGTACGGAATTCCCCTTGGTAAAACCACATCAAAAGCCGAGATACGATCACTAATGACCATGATCAGTTTATCGTTTTTTAGCGCATAAACATCGCGTACCTTGCCTTTGTAAAAATTACGTTGGCCGGGCAGTTTAAAATTAGTGTTTAACAGGGTTTCGGTACTCATTGCCGCACTAAAATAAGCAAAAATGAATTAGTCGTTTGGCTTTTTTATCAGCCTTATAAACAGTATAAATCTGTGTATATCTGTGAAATCTAAGTCAATCTGTGGTCACCTTCTTTTCTTCTGTCCGGTTCAAAAATAACCTTCATTTCTATTTAACAAAAACGTAATTTAGGTGAATCATGATAACCGAAACATTAAACACAAGCACCATGGATTTTCGTATTGAAAAGGACACAATGGGCGAGGTAAAAGTACCTGCCGACAAATATTGGGGCGCTCAAACCGAACGTTCACGCAATAATTTTAAAATAGGTCACGAAGGCAGTATGCCTAAAGAGATTATTTACGCGTTTGCCTATTTGAAAAAAGCGGCTGCACATGCCAACACCGACCTTGGTGTATTAACGGCCGAAAAGCGCGATCTTATTTCAAAAGTATGTGACGAAATTTTGACCGGTGCATTGGACAGCGAATTTCCATTGGTAATTTGGCAAACAGGTTCCGGA
>JAYUZA010000553.1:0-8374 GCA_043752145.1 Flavobacteriales bacterium | reverse complement strand
TCCTTTTAAACCAATTAAATAGCGTATTTGCTTATCTTTGTCAAAATATTGAAAATTGACTTTCGCAGAACTTAAACTTTTACCCGAACTAATTGATGGCATCGATAGTATGGGTTACCGCAACGCCACACCCATCCAGGAACAGGTTATACCGGCAATTTTAGAGGGAAAAGATGTAATAGCATCGGCACAAACAGGAACGGGAAAAACCGCTGCCTTTTTATTACCCGTGATGCATAAAATTATTTCAGGTCCACAAAACAACAAGATCAAAGCCATTGTAATAGTTCCTACCCGTGAATTGGCCATTCAAATCGACCAGCAAATGGAAGGCCTTTCATATTTCACTCCTGTTAGTTCAATAGCTGTTTACGGTGGTGGTGATGGAAATTTATTTGAACGCGAACGAAAGGCTATGATGAACGGTGTAGACATCGTTATATGCACCCCCGGTCGCATGATCTCCCACCTGAACATGAAATACATTGATCTTAGTCATTTACAATTTCTTGTTTTAGATGAGGCCGATCGGATGCTTGATATGGGGTTTAATGAAGACATTACTAAAATGATCTCGTTTTTACCCCCAAAACGTCAGGGCTTATTGTTCTCGGCAACCATGCCGCCTAAAATAAGGACCCTTGCACGAAAGATCTTAAACAATCCTATTGAAGTAAGTATTTCCATTTCAAAACCAAACGAAAATATTAAGCAGGAAGTTTTTTATGTAACTACTTCCCAAAAAATTCCACTTGTAAAACATTTATTGAAATCGCATAATTTCAGAAGTGTTTTGGTTTTTTGCTCGACCAAAAGTGCGGTAAAACAATTGAGCCGTGAGTTGAGAAGAACAACCTTAAAAATTGATGAAATTCATTCTGAATTAGAGCAAAAGCAACGCGAAGAAGTATTGATGCGATTTAAGAACCGCGAATTAAATGTTTTGGTAGCCACCGATATTTTATCGCGTGGAATAGATATCGAAGACATTGATTTAGTCATTAATTACGATGTGCCCAACGATGGTGAAGACTATATTCACCGCATTGGCCGAACGGCTCGTGCCGCTTCAAAAGGCATTGCCTATACGTTTGCTGACGATAAGGAACGTAAAAAATTCAAACGGATCGAAGAATTGCTAGGCAAACAAGTGCCACGGGGTATTGTGCCCGACCTTTTAACAAAAACTGAGAAAAAAGAAATTCGTTGATCTTTTTTTGGCCTGAAGTTTGTAAAAGCCTAAAACCATTAAGTTATTTATCGGGTTCGATCTGCAGAAGTAGTTTTGCATTGAACTTTTATATTATATTCGTGTACTAGTTTTCAGCAAGGACGTGAACTTTAGTTGATTATACTATGCGTCTTGTTGCGCAAAAAAGGCTGTAAACCAAATTGAATTATATACTAAATGTTAAACGTCAAATGCGCGCGGTACTGCGGGAAGCATTCAACGATTCAGATAAAAAACAAATTAATAACAAGTTAAATAATAACACTATGAGAATTTTTACGCGCGTACTTTCCCTTTTATTTACAATTATGGCTCTTCAAACTTCGGCACAGGAGCAAATGTTTAAAACAGGAATGTTGATCGATGATAAACTTCCGGCAGGAATGGAATTATTTGATTTTGATGCTTTGGGTTTTGGTGAAGCTTTACCCGATAGTGTAAGTTTGGTTGAATATGCACCGTACCCGGGAAATCAAGGGAGCTTTGCCACATGTGTGGGTTGGGCTTACGGTTATTGTGCCACCAGTATTTTATATTCTCAAAAATTCAACATTAAAAACCGTACGGCCATTACCGCTTTAGCCATGTGTCCGTTCTCTATTTACAACAAAATAAAGGAATCATATGATTCACGTTGTTCAATGGGAACTCATATGCACTTAGCCGCACGCGAATTACGTAAGAACGGAACCAAACGTTTTCATTTAAATGAAGTTGGTTGTGGTGAAAGTTCGGCAAAAGATACTGCGTACCGTATTTTTAAAGTAGATCATACATATGCTATTTGGGATAATTACCAGGCAAAAACAGCAACTGAAGCTATGAAGATCCTGAATACAAAAAAGGCATTAGCCGCAAAAAAACCCGTACTTATCGGATTTAAAACAACACGCTCTTTCTGTTATGATATTCGCAGAAGCGATGGATTTTGGGATAAGGATCTAAACAGACTTTATGAGACAGGTGGACATGCCATGTGTATTGTTGGTTACGATAACAAAAAATTTGGCGGTGCATTCTTATTGCAAAACTCATGGGGCGAATTTTGGGGAAAAGATGGTTACGCCTGGATCACTTATAAGGATTACGCTAACTACACCTACAACGCATACGTTATTGAATTGGATGAAGAGGACACAAAAACTTCGGTTATTAAACCAAAAGGCGGTTGTGAATACGGGAACTGCAAAAACAGCTATAGCCGTTTTAGATTTGAAAATGGCGATGCGTACGAAGGTGATGTGAAAGACGGTATGCCGCAAGGCTACGGAATTTACCAATACACCAATGGCGATGTGTTTACCGGCATGTTCAACAACGGTAAAAAAGAAGGAAAAGGAAAATATTATTTTGCCGATGGTACGGTTAAAGTTGCGTATTGGGTAGCTGATACCATTAATGCCGGTGGCGATTACCTGGAATATGGTTTTGGAAAAATTGAAGCTAATTATGCCGATTTTACAGGATATTATAAAGATGAAAACTGGTTGTATGGCACCTATAAATCTAGGTCTGCATATTCTCCTTCATCGTATTCGGGTAAATTTACCGATGGACAAAAAAATGGTTTTGGCGTAAAGACCCATACATCTTATTTATATGTAGGTACAATTGAAAACGATGCGTACCGTAATGGTTATGCTTTTATCAATACAAAAGATAAGCGCATAAGCATTTACAATTACGATAAGGAAACCTATAAAAAACTGGATAATAAAATTGACCTGTGTAACCATATTAATTTATTTGCCGAATTCAAAGCCGATACATTGGCAACCCTTGATAAAAAAATGTGTACCTACGGTGATTGCGAAAATGGTTATGGAAGATACACCTATCCGAGTGGAAATACATTTGATGGTTATTTCATGAATGGTTACCGCAACGGTTATGGAGTTTACACTTTAAAAGAAGGTGATAAAGTAAGTACATACGAAGGTGTGTATTTTGCCAACCAACGTCACGAAGTGGGAAAAATAACCATGTCGGACGGAAGCTCATTTATTGGTCAGTTTGAATTTAATAAAAAAAGCGGATACGGTATCTACATTGCAAAAGATAAAAATGCCGGTGCAGGTCTGTGGGAAGATGATAAATATGTAGAGTGGGAGGAAGAATTAGGTTTTGGCGGAGCAGATGATCCTAAAGCGAAAGAAAGAGAAGCGAAGACAGAGGGTAGAAAAAAACACCGTGCACTTCCGCAACAGCAGTTTAAACTCAAGTAATGTTCATGAAAGGGTTTTTAATTGCAAGTGTAATTGCATTAAATGTGTTTTGCGTAAATGCGCAGGACAAGCCCCAATTGGTTGTAACCACAGGTCATCATGAATCTATACGTACTGTTGCTTATTCCGGTAACGGCAGATATGTGGCCAGTGGCGGTAGCGATAAGATCTTAAAGATCTATGACCTTAACCTTCAACAGGAATTTAATTCCATTGCAGGTTTTGGCGATGAAATTGCGGAGATAAAATTTTCAACCGACAGCAAGTACATATTCGTTTTTAGCGGAGATCATATTTATACCTATTCGCATCCCGGAGGTAACTTATTGCATAAAACCGATTCATCCGAGATCTATGAGGGGAATGTCGGCATGTGCTACATTGGCACTAATGATAAGATCTATATTCCCAATAATATTTCAGGTGTTGTCGTATATGATCCGGTCAAAGGTGTAGTTGAAAAAACATGGCCCGATATTGATGCCGACCATCTTGTATATATAAAAAGTCAAAATCTTATTGCAGGGCGAGATAATGACGATGAAGATGCTGACAAATACAGTATCTATTTTTACGATGCAACTTCGGGAGAATTAAAAAAGAATGTTGTGATCGATGGTGGTTTTGGCGATAAGATAGCCGTTGATAAGAATGAGGAAAAACTGGCTTTTGAGTATGTGCACGGTAAATTGGATATTATCGATCTTAAAACGTTTACCATTTCCAATAAATTTGATGTGGTTGTGGGGCCAATAGCTGTAATGAGTTTTTATCCCGATGGAAAAAAAATGATCTGTATCGGGTATGATTGTAAACCAAAGATATATGAAGTAGCGAGTGGAAAAATGACTATGGAATTAAGTGTTGAAACAATGAACGCTGTAAAATCCACCGTCAATTATGCCATTGGTATGATGGGCATGGACTTTTCGCCCGATGGAAAAACACTTGCCATAGCATACAACTGCATTTATGAGAATTACAGCGCTTATCGTGTAGGCTATTATTCAACCGATGATTTTAAGCTAAAGCACAAATATGATGGACAAAATAAAATTTGTGTTGGGCTATTTACTGACAAGGAGGAATCGCGATTAGCGGTCGGAAATTTTTCACGTCCGATCGGTCCCCGTGTATGGAATTTGAAAAAAGGAGAATTAGAAAGCTTTCACATTGGTGATGCGAATCTGAAAGCAGGGGGCGACAAACTTATCATGTATACCTGGGAGAATACTGATCTCAAAAACCATATTCGCGTTTTTGAATTATCGACCATGAAATTATTGCGCGATATTAAAATCGATGGGAATGCGCGTTTAGCTATTTCTGAAGATGGTAAATACATTGCCGCTTTTATATTGGATTTTAGCAAGGGGACTCCTGTTGTGTCTTTTGTAGGATGGGAAACTGAAACAGGAAAGGAATTATTTAACAAACCTGGCAGCATCGCAGATCATCCTATGAACCTTTGTTTTACCCCAAACAATGAATTCCTTGTTTGTTTTCGTGATCGTTTTGAACGTTTTGAAATGCCTTCGGGAAAACTAATTAAGTCTATTCAGTTCGAAAAGGAATGTCCTTTTACGTTTTGGACCGAATTTGACGCAAGTGGAAAAGAAATGTTCTTTGGTATTTTATTAGGAAATGGATTTGATATTCGTTCAATGAACATTGAAACAGGTGCCATCACTACGCATGTACATGAAGAAAAGGACGGGGCCGTTTACGCCATTAAATTCAGTCCCGACCATAGTAAATTAGCTATTGGTTTGGTGGAATTTGGTTCCGAAAATCCGTTCAAAGTATTTCTGTATGATTGGGCAACCAAAACAAAGATCAAAACCTTTGATGAATTTACGGCCATGGTTTTCCAGATCTGTTTTGGCCCTAAAACAGGCAATATGTATTTTGGCGACAATAACGGTGTTATCACCATTGTTGGACCCGACTTCACAAAAAAATCAACCTTGCTTGCTGCCAATGAAAAAGATTATATGATCGTTTCGCCCGAGTATTATTATAAAACATCCATCACCAATACCGAGGGAATTGCTTTTCGTTATAAAGACGAATTGTATCGCTTTGATCAGTTTGACTTGAAATTTAATCGCCCCGACATCGTAATGGAGAAAATGGGGATCATTTCCGAAACCCAGGTCGCCATGTATAAAGACGCGTATGTTAAACGCTTAAAACGTTTGGGATACGATGAGAACACCATTGAAAACGGTACTATCCATTCACCGGCTATAGGTATTACGTCAAAAGAAAATATTCCGTTTACAACGTCTTCACCAACTGTTAAATTCACGGTTTGGTCCAGTGATTCATTGTTTGATCTTAAGCGCATGGCCATTTATGTAAATAATATTCCTTTATATGGCAAAAGCGGTTTGAGTCTTGATCCTAAAACAAGGAAGTATCAAAAAGAGATCGAAATTCTATTGGAAGAAGGGAAAAATAAAATTGCCGTTTCGTTTTTCAATGAAGTAGGGGTGGAGAGTGTTCGCGAATCGTTCGTGACCGAGTGCACGCAAAAATTTGCAAAACCCGACCTTTATATTTTAGCAGTAGGTGTAAGTAAATACCAGGACTCTACAATGAATTTGACTTATTCGGATAAAGATGTAAAAGACATTACGGCCATTTTTAACGATAACAATAAAGTAAGTGGCCGGTTTGCCAATGTATTTGTTAAACTTATTACGAACGAAGAAGCAACGGTAACAAAAATAGACGAAGCAGCTGCGATCTTGCAAAATTCAAAGGTAAACGATCAGGTCGTATTGTTCTTTTCAGGACATGGATTAATTGATCAGCAAATGGATTATTATTTGGCAACAAATCCCGTTGATTTTTTAAATCCTTCAAAGGATGGATTGTTGTACACCCATTTTCAGGATTATTTTGACGGACTAAAATGTCGTAAACGACTTTTATTGATAGATGCTTGCCATTCGGGAGAATTCGATAAAGCCGATTTTAAACAGGACGTTCTTGCATCAAACACGACTGAACAGGTAAATGAAAAGGATTTTAAATTCCGTGGAAAAAAAGTCATTGGTATCGCTAATACAAACGACCTGATGAAAGAATTATTCACGGATCTAAGAAAAGAAACCGGAGCAACGGTTATAGCCTCATCTAGCGGCACCGAATTTTCGGTAGAGAGTTCAACATGGAAGAACGGAGCCTTTACCTATGCTTTAAAAGAGGGGCTTGCCCTTATGAAGGCCGATGGAAACAAGAACAAGGAAATTACCTTGAGCGAAACACGTAATTATGTTATCGCTAAGGTTAAAGAGTTAACAGCAGGAAGACAAAATCCTACCACACGACAGGAAAATATTGATTTTGATTATAGATTATGGTAAAAAAAATACGATATATAACCTTGTTAGCGCTCGCGTTTTTGAGTCTTGCAAATAAAGCAAAAACGCAAACCGCCTTGAGCTTTGATGAGAAATACACCATCGTTAAAGAGGTTTATGATAAGGTATTTACCGCTATGGGAATGGTGGAAACACAACCTGAACTGATACTTGACGATAAACGTGCGGCCAGTGTAGCGTATTTAAAACGCAACAAGGATGGAAGTAAAACACTGGCGGTTGAAGACAAAGCCTTTGATATTTGCTGGAGTTTTGGCGATAAAGCAAAGGAAGCATTGGCGTTTTTGATCGGACATGAATTGGGTCATTTTAAATACAATCACCATTGGGGAAAAGATTTCGCATCATCCTTCGCGCTGGCCGATATAGAAGATAAATTATCAGAGGCCAACGATAAATTAGGAGAATTAAAATATTTTGAAACACAGGCCGATCATTCAGGAGGAATTTCCTGTTTCCTTGCAGGATATGATATTCGCGGTATGGGCGAACCTTTATTAAAAAAAATCTATACCGATTATAATTTACCTGCCGAAGCACCAAAATATCCTTCATTAAACCAACGCATAACGCTTACGCAACAAAACGACAGCATCGTTGGTCAGTTAATAACCGTATACGAAACAGGAACGTATTCGATGATGACAGGTGAGTATGCCGAAGCCATTAAATGTTTTGAATTCGTATTAAACAAAGGGTTTAAAAGCCGTGAAATTTATAACAACCTGGGCGTTTGTGCTTTGTTAAAGGCTATTGCTCTTATTGGAAAAGATGCCGTAAAGTATGTTTATCCTATCGAGATCGATGTGGAATCGCGTTTGCGTGACGGTCAAAAAGGATTTTCAGACGAGCGGGTAAAATTAATGGAGAAAGCAAAAGAGTATTTTACCATTACCACACAACTGGATAAATCGTATTCAACCGGCTTTATTAACCTTGCTTGCGCGCATTCATTGGCCGGTGAATTAGATGATGCTTTATTCAATGCTAATAAAGCGCATAAGATCTTAACGGCTAAACATATGGATCTTTCGCATTTAGCGAATGCCGAAATTATTAAAGCCATTATTTTGGATCAGCAAAAGAAAACGAGCGAGGCCAAAGCGCAATTAACCGAAACAATTAGAATTGCCAATAATTATTTGGCTGAAGTAAATCTTGAAATTATAAAAGGTAAAAAGGCCGAGGATTTTGCATGGGCAAAAAAACTGGCAAAGGATAAATTAAGAGATGAAAATATAAGCGCAGCAGCGGCTGGTGGGCCAACTTCTGAATCCATTGCCGGGATTACTGATTTTACGGTCGATCTTGAAGGAGAAGAACTGAATGAGATCACCATGAATAAAAGCTCTTGTTATTATTTGAACTATAAAAATTCGGCTATTTACAATTTAACCACGGCCGATAATCATGAATTGTTTTTTCAGGTCACCGAAAAGGATTATACCGGTGAAACAAGTAAAGGTGTAAAAATTCAAAGCACAAAAGCGCACGTCTTCAAAGCTTACGGATTGCCCGATATAACA
>JAYUZA010000552.1:0-3305 GCA_043752145.1 Flavobacteriales bacterium | reverse complement strand
TGTTCCCGCAATGGTTGTTTTAGCGCATTTACCAATGAAAAAAGCGGTGGGAACATCATTATGCATAATTACAATCAATTGTACCATTGGTTTTATTTCACGTTATAGTCAAATTGAATTTGTTGACTGGAATTTTTTGTCGTTTTTTACAACGCTCACGTCTGCAGGGATCGTTTCAGGTATTTATTTTTCGCGCAACTGGAGTGGTCAAAAACTAAAGAAAGGGTTCGCTTTTTTTATGCTGGTAATGGGTGCTTTCATCATTTTAAAAGAATCCTTTACCAAACAAAATGATATAAATCAACCTGAAAAAACCATAAATAATACCCAAACTGAATTAAAATAGCTTATTTTTACATTAATTGATAAACAAATGAAAGTAGAACAATTATATACCAACTGCTTAGCCGAAGCCGCTTATTACATTGAATCAAATGGCGAGGCAGCTATTATTGACCCATTACGTGAATACGATCCTTATATCAAAAAAGCAAAAGAGAACGGAGTAAAAATAAAGTACATTTTTGAAACGCATTTTCATGCCGATTTTGTTTCGGGTCATATTGACCTTGCCGAACAAACAGGCGCAACAATTGTTTACGGTCCCAATGCCGAAACAAGTTTTAAATCACATATTGCCAAAGACGGTGAAGAATTCAAGATCGGAAATTTGGTATTAACTGTTTTACACACTCCCGGTCATACACTTGAGTCATCAACATATTTATTGAAAGACGAAAACAAAAAACCTTATTGCATTTTTACAGGCGATACACTTTTTATTGGCGATGTTGGCAGACCGGATCTGGCAATAAAGAGCGAACTCACACAGGAAGATCTTGCCGGAATGATGTTTGAATCCTTACACACTAAAATAATGCCTTTACCCGATGATGTGATCGTTTATCCAGGTCATGGGGCAGGTTCTTCGTGCGGAAAAAACATGAGTTCCGAAACATGGTCAACACTAGGTGAACAGAAAAAAACGAACTACGCATTAAAAACAAACTCCAAACAGGATTTTATAAAAGAATTAACTACCGGAATTTTACCCGCACCACAATATTTTGCCAAAAATGCTGCCATGAATAAAAATGGTTACGATAAAATTGACGATGTTGTGAGTAAAGGAAACAAGGCATTAAGTTTAGACGCGTTTGACGCAGCAATAAAAAATGGTGCTTTTATCTTAGATGTTCGTCCGAAAGAAATTTTTTCAGCCGAATTTATTCCCGGTTCACTTTTCATAGGTCTTGAAGGCACATTTGCCATGTGGGTTGGTGCATTAATTACCGATCTCACACAACCTATTGTATTGATATGTCCCGAAGGAAAAGAGGCCGAAGCTGTTTTACGTTTGGCACGTGTTGGGTATGATAATACTGTAGGGTATTTAAAAGGCGAACTGGAAACATGGAAAAAGGCAGGTCGTAAAACCGATTGGGTTGATTCTATAACGGCCGATGCACTATCGCAGTTAAAGCCCGAGCATATTGTTGACATTCGTAAACCGGGCGAATATGAAGCCGGCCACATTGAAAACGCAATTAGCTACCCGTTAGATTTCATCAACGATCATTTGAATGATTTGCATGCAGGGCAAAAACATTTTATACATTGCAAAAGCGGTTATCGTTCGGTCATTGCAATTTCCTTCTTAAAAAAACAAGGTTATGCCGATCTTGTGGATGTGCTTGGTGGATATACCGCAATTGAAAAAACGAATCTGCCGTTGGTAGATGTTTGTACAAAACAGGGGTAAATCCCAACCCTTTCAGTTGTTTTTTCTTCAGTTCAACAAGGTTTTAGCCTTATAATCGATATCGTTTTAGTCGAAAAAAATTGACCACTATTTCGCATTGTTCTGTTTAACAGTTTGTTGTAAAAAATTCTGCTCTTTAAATTCATGTTAAAATTGAGAGGCGTTCATATATAAAAAGCTAATTTGTAGTAACTTAGCGCCCCGCAAAAAATGAGAACCTCGGCACTTAGTTTTATTTTATTTCTTTCCCTTGCTTCATCGCATGCACAGCAAAGCGATACTGCATTGGTTACGAATGTAATTAATGATCTCACAAAATTTTGGTCGGGTTATAAAAGCAAAACATTTGTTCAAAACGATTCTGTCGGTATTCGCGATGTGCGAAAATTTTTAGCCGAGCCCGCATTCATAGCAAATCCCGGTGCAAAAAACATAAGCGGCAACATTCAGGAAAATAAATTGCGTGCCGAAATTTTGAGAAGGGATTGGGGACTGAAATTCACCTCAGGCTATATGGAGAATTTTAATCCAGCGTTCAACGATGATGATAATTTAATTTATAACAGGCGTCTTCAAGCAGGTTTGAACTGGGATATTTTAAATTCAGGTCTAATTGAGAATCGCTCTAAAGCCAAAGTTGAAGAGCTCGAGAACCTAATCATGCAAAGCGCTTTTCTTCCGGGAAATAAAACAGAAGATCTTACGGTAAAATGGAACCAAATAATTTATCAATTCAATTTGATGAAAATAAAAATCCTGGAAGAAAGGTTAATGCTGGTTGAAAAACAAAATAACGCAGCACAAAAACTTTTCCTTTCCCGTTATCTTACAAAAGAAATTTACCTGGATAATGAAAAGCGTTTGGCTGAAATAAAAAGCATGATGCGCATTTATGTTGATTTTAACAAGCAGCTTAAAGCCATGGGGCTTAGTTTGCCCAATGAGATCAATTTTCCGCTGATAGACCTTAAGTATCAGGTAATTTTTGAAGATAAGTCGCATTCCGAATCCGTTATGGACGATTCCCTTATCAATTTACTCCGTCAAAAAAATATACTTCAAAATAAATACGTGAACGATATAAACCTTGGCGCATTTTTACGCTATAATTATTACAGTCTTATTTCAGCCGACCCCGCAACACGTTCTTTCATGTCGGCCGGCATAAACTTATCGTTACCCATTACATTTAACAGTAAACTCAAACAGGAATACGTTGAAATAAAATCGTTGAATGAGTATGAAAATCTTTTGAAGGAAGATGAAACACAAAAAGCTAATATACTGGACGATGCCTATGAATTCAGGTACAAATTAAAACAATACATTGTTTTTTACCAGAAAAAATTATTGTTTAACGAATTGTTGAGAAAAGAAAACGCGCGTCTTACAATCGACCCTGTTAGTTTTAATCCGTATAAGGTAATTTCAATGCAGGATGATCTGTTAAGCATTGATCTTGAATTAACCGAATTGAAGCAAAACATGTATTTAAAAATGCTTAAAATATATTCCCGTAAAAATAATTTAACGGCCACCAATG
>JAYUZA010000551.1:0-3317 GCA_043752145.1 Flavobacteriales bacterium | reverse complement strand
TAACAGCGATGAGTCTAATTTATCGGCTGCATTTTTATTCTTGCGAATTTCGGGATTAGCGGTGAGTAAATACCATTTTTCATTCATGTACATACCCATTTGTCCGGCTTTACGCGGCTTAGCCACTTTTTTACCAATTAATTTAACCGTATAGTTTTTAGCGATGGCTTCCAATATTTGATCGAATGATAATTGACCAATGTTCTTTACCAAACGGTTAAATTCTAAAATACGCAATTGCGAATCGGGAATAAAATAGGAGAGACAAAAATTGGATGAATCACTTGCCGGAATATTTTCCTTCTTCAGCTTTTTACGAATTAACAGATCGCCCGATGATGCAATGCGATGGTGTCCATCGGCAATGTATAAGGCATCAACTTTTTTGAAAGCATCTTTGATCCTTTTAATATCGGCCGCTTTGCTAATGATCCAAACAAAATGGGTTATCCTGTCGGCTTTTGTGAATTCATACTCGGCACGGTGCTTTGTGTACGAAGCGATCACCTTTTCAACTTCCTTATTCTCTTTATAGGTAAGTAAAATGGGTTCAGCATTAAATTCACAGGTCTCCAAATAATCGGTAAAAATTTCCTGGCGCTTTTCCAGTGTTTGTTCGTGCACTTTTATACTTCCATTAAAATAATCTTCAATGGACGCTCCTGCTATTAATCCCGTGTAGGATATTCCGTTGCGTATTTGGCGGTAAACATAAATACATGCCGACTTTTCGGTGATCAAAATTCCTTCCTTGCAAAATTGATCGAATTTTTTCTTTACAAGTTTAAATCGTTCGACCGTATTTGGTTTTGTATTGGCATTTTTTCCATGCTCTGGTAAGATCACATTTAAAAACGCATAGGGATTCGATTCTAATTTTGCATCCAGCAAACGTGGGCTGTATGTGTTCACTGCACGCGAAGCCACCATGGCAACTTTATCGCGAACAGGACGGATTGATCTTATTGGCTGAATAACTGGCATATGAAGTGTGATTTTTGAAGTCAGAAGTTTGATTTGATTTTCTGCATGAAACAAATAAAACTTCTTAAATCAAAAATCTAAAATTAAACTTTTACTGTGCTATAATTTTTAATGATCCTCTCGGCTATCTCAATACCGATCCTATCCTGCGCTTCATTCGTGCTTGCACCAATATGCGGTGTTAACGAAATGTTTGGATGAACAAGAATATCGTTTACCGGTGTTGGTTCGTTTTCAAAAACGTCTAATCCTGCTGCTGCAACCTGACCCGAGTTTAACGCGTTTAATAATTCCTTTTCATCGATTACACCACCACGTGCTGTATTTAACAATACAACACCTTTTTTCATTATGGCCAATTCGGCTGCACCAATTACGGCTTTACCACCGGCTTGCTTTGGAACGTGAATTGAAATGAAATCCGATTTTTTGTATAATTCTTCAAGTGCTATTGTATTAATTTTTACAGATACTTTTTGTCCGCCAACACTTACATCAATACTTGCTTCTTTAATAAAACTATCGCTTGCTATAACATTCATGCCACAACCCAAAGCATACGATGCCAAACTTTGACCGATACGACCAAAACCGATAATTCCAATCGTTTTTCCACGCACTTCAAATCCTTTTGAATATTTTTTCTTGAGTTTATCAAATTCGGTATTTCCAACCGTGTGCATACTCTTATTCGAATCGTTTAAGAAACGGGCCAGCGAAAATAAATGTGCCATGGCTAATTCAGCAACCGACTGTGACGATGCTCCGGGTGTATTAAATACATCCACACCTTTTGAGCGCCCGTACTCCACATCAATATTATCCATCCCTACTCCACCACGGCCAACCATTTTTAATCCACTGCAAGCATCAAACATATCCTTACGTACGGTTGTAGCACTGCGCACCAATACAACTTCAATACCGTTCGTGTTTACGTAATTAATAAGGTCGCCTTGTGCAACTTTATCGGTAATAACCGTGACCCGCTTTTTCCAGAAGAACTTTTCCTGAATTATCTATTCCATCGTTTGCTAATATTTTTGCCATTTTATATTTTTTTTTAAATATTTTTTCTTAAAATGAGACCCTGATGCATTAATGAGAAATTCTCATATAAAATTCATTTCTCCTTCATTAATCATCAGGGTAAATCGGACTAATGAAGTAGTTGATTAAACAAAAACCGCACCCTACTTCATAAGTCCGATTAAAAAAACCTTAACGTTGAGTTAAGGTTTTGGTGCAGCTAATTGTCTTTGTTCTTTATCCAGTATTTTCAATTTGCCTTTCCATGAATCAAGGTCCTTTTTCAGGTTTTCCAGTTTTTGATGGTATTCCTTTAAGACAGGATTATCACCTTTTGATTTGGCAAAAAAGCCAAGGTTATTTTCAACCTGTGCAATTTCCTCTGTAGTTCGAGTTATTTTGCCGCGAATAAAATCACGTTCCTTAAAGATCGCGTTCATTGAGTTAGGCGCTGTCTTAATGCTTTCAATTCTTTCTTTAAAGTCTTCGGCATCACGTTCACCTCTTGCAATTTTAGCTTTATCCCACAATACATTCATCCCATCCTGAAAAGCTTTCCATATGCGATCCTTTTCTTTAAACGGAACATCGCCCAATTCCTTAAATTTATTTCCAAGTTCTTTTAAGATGTCAAAATTTTGTTTTGAATTCTCGCTTAATTCAACAGTTGCCAATGAAGCAATAAATTCTTCCTTCTTTTGCAAGTTCTCGGCCTGACGCACATCGTTTGTCGCGTAAAATTCCTTTTTACGGTTGAAAAAATGGTCGCAACCGGCACGAAATTTCAAATAGTAATTGTTATCCGATTTTAATCCTGTAACTCCTAATTTTTTCCACTCATCCTGCAAAGCAATAACCTTATTGGTAGTTTCTTTAAATTCAGGTGAATCTTTTAATGTATTCAATCGTTCAAGCAAGGCATCTTTTTTAGCGTTTATACCTGAAGCTTTTTCTTTTAATGTATCGTAAAACTCTTTTTTCGCATTGAAAAACTCATCGCATACAGCACGAAAATCGCCCCAAACCACTTCGTTATCTTCACGCGGACCAAATCCAACACCTTTCCATGCGTTTTGTATATCAATAATTTGTTTTGTTGCGTTTTCCCATTCTTTAGGGCTTGCATGGGTCTTGCTTATTTCTTTTGTTTTCTCGATCAATGCTTTTTTTGCATCAAGCGCCTGCACCTGCACAATTTTCTTTTCTTCGTAATGCGATTTTAATTTCGTTTGAATTTCCTGGATGGCTGCCCAATAACGAACACGAAAATCTTCCCAGTTTTCTTTTGGTACCGCGCCCGTATC
>JAYUZA010000550.1:0-3320 GCA_043752145.1 Flavobacteriales bacterium | reverse complement strand
TATCACTCTGCTCCTTTGTAATAAATAAAATATGACACGGCACAACGTTGGCCTCGTTATACTGACTTACTTTAATGGATTGTGAACCTACTGCCTTGTTATCGTATTTTTGAAGTTCAGTGTAAAGATTAGCTGATTCACCAAAAAGACCGATGTTAAAATTGCCTTTACCAAGGGCCGAGGGCCATTCGATCATGTTAGCAAAATTGAAAATATAACGTGCCTTTAAGTTTGAGTTGATATCGGGGTCGGGTGGTGGAGCCATGCGAAAAGCCATTGCAAAAAATGCAACAAGAGGAAATATGATCAAAAGCTTTTTACGCACCGGTAATATGAGTTTTAGGTTCGGGTCATGCCAAAACCGTACCAAGCCCTAAAATTACTTAAAAAATTGATTCATTATCCACGTGGATTAAGGACTTTTCGGGTCCTTTGCGATTTGTATTTTTGACGTTTTTTGATGTATTTACGCATGTTAACACTGTAGTTTGAAGGGCTTTGGCGCTTTTGCCTGCGCATATTTTGTCCCCTTTTACGGTGTCCACGAGTACGATATCGGTAGTTCTTACGGTCCCGGTAACGGTTATTCGTGTAGCCATACTTGCTCTTCTTTTTGCTTACAAAGCTATCGCTACGGCTATTGTTCCTGTTCTTTTTCTTTGATCTGAATGAGTCCTTTGACTTATACGCTGATCGCTTTTTTTTACCGTAATACGACCCGTTTTTCTTTGAACTAAAGGTTCCGTTCTTTGAATAATTGCGCGCACCTTTCATTCCCTTTTGCGCAAAAACAGTTTCATGCGAAAAAATGAATATAAAAACAAGCCCAAAGGCTAAACAATATTTTATGGCTTTATTCAAGTTTTAATTTGCCGATTTTGGTTTGGTAACTGCCGTTACAAAATTTTGAATGTCGCGGTCAAAAATATACATACCACCACTATCATTCCCAATAAGTTTAAGTTTATCCATAATCAAACGCGCCAGATTTTCTTCTTCTATTTGCTCGGCAACATACCACTGCATAAAATTATGGGTTGCATAATCTTTTTCGCCCAAACAAATATGCACAACTTTATTTATTTCGGTTGAAACAAATATTTCGTGCTTTAACAGGGATTCAAAAATTGCGTGAACGCCCTTGAACTTAACCGGAGGTTGCGTCATAGCCGGTATTAAGGCATGGCCACCACGTTCATTTACATATTTTACCAGTTTTAACATGTGCATACGCTCTTCGTCACTATGGGTATACAAAAATTCTGCCGTTCCCGCCAAACCGTTTACTTCGGCCCAGGAAGCCATGGCTAAATAAAACTGTGAAGACTGACCCTCAATTTCAATTTGATTGTTTAATGCTGATTCTACTTTTTTTGATAACATAGGAGCTAATTATAATTGTTTGTTGTTTATGGTTTAACTCGATAATAGTTGTTTTTTAATCGTCTGGTTGAATGCTCCTTCCTCGCATTTGTTGTTTGTTGAGCGGTTAAATATAATTATAATTTGAATGAGGCTTTTAACCATTCGCTATAATTAATTAAATCGTTCACTTCGGCTGAGGTATCCAGTTCATTAAGCGCCTCTAATGCCGCTTTCCTGTTATCCACAACCTTTTTATAAGTCGACTTAAGCGCTAAACCGGTAAGAAAGTCGAGCACCGCCCGCTGGTTAAACAACTGCCTGTCCTTGTACTCGGCATCAAATTTTTTGCGCAGTGCTTTTACGTTTTTCTCTAAAATATCGTAGTCCTTTAACTCAAACCGATTTAAACACTCGATGAGATAGATCTTGTACCTAAAAGCACTGTCGAGACCGTTAAATTGTTCATTTACATATATTTTTTGGATCGACTTCAATGAACTTTTGTACTCACGCAGGTCAAATTGCTGAATACATAAATTCAAATACATGTACATGGTGTACAGGGCGCTTTGTTGAATGTCCTTATCATCAAGCCCGGCCAAAATATACTCAACCGCTTTGGTTTTATTTATCACCGTATAGTTGTTGGCCAATGAATTGTAATAATAAAAAATGAATTCCGAACGGTGTGCCTTATCATACTCATCCATTGATCCTTTAAGCGTATCGGCCCATATCAACGACTCCCGGTATTTCTTAAGTTTGAAAAAAGTGTTTACCAAATAGGTAAGCATTTGCAATTTTACCTTATGGTTTTGTTTATTGAACAGCTTTAATTTAATACATTCATCATACGTGACCAGAAGGTATTTTTCCAGTCGTTCAAAATCACCGTTACTTAATAAAATACGGCTCACCGATTCGTATATCTTAAAATACAGGTCGGGATTATCGGCCGTTTTTTTACCGGTTACCTGTTTAAGCGTTTTTTCCAAAAGGTCGCTCACTTGACTGTCCTTTTGCGCCAGGTTTTGCGACACCCTTATTTTGTATTTCAATAATGCAAGTACGTCATCAATTTGCTGGACCTGCAGTTTTTTATCGCGACAGCTTTTTCGTTTTTCAATGTATTCTTCAGGATTATCATTCTTATCGTATGATAATTTAATGAACTCTGAATAAATAATTTCAAGAAGGTCGTTGGCCGAGATAGCAAGGGCTTCCTTCTCGGCTTTTTCAAGATACTTTATGGCGATGCTTAAGTTGTTTTTTTGATAAAAATGTCGGTAAAGCTGAATATAAGACAAACAATGCGCCAGGGTTTCTTTCCCGTAATTCATTTCAAGAATGCTCTTTTCAACAATGTCGTTGACCCTATTCTTTAAACGATAAAAACTGTTCTTGTCTTTTTTATCGTATAGTTTCGCAGCAATTTCATTGTCATCGTAATCATCCCCTTTTTTTAGAATGTAGTCCATGAGCTGTAAGTCTTTTCGCAATGCTGGGTCCAGATCATACTTTTGTGCAGTGATCTTTAAATGCCTAAGCTCTTCCTTGCTTAAACCGCCTATTAATTTCTTGACAAAGGTTTCCATATGTATTTTGAACAAGTAAGGAAATTACAAAATTATGTCAACCAATAGACAAAAACACCGTAAATTTAGTAAAACAAGATATTGACATGAAACGCTGGCTAAGGCCATACACAAGCAAAGGGCTGGTTTATGAGGACAAATTAAAATGATTTATTATGAATAAGAAGCTATTAGTGATGTTAGTAATGTTTGCCGGTTTGGCAAATGCTCAACCGCAATTGAGTGTTGTTGGATATAGTTATTATACCGATTCCACCTCGGCATCGCCAATGCAATTTCTTTCGTTTTTTGATTTACAGGTTTCAAACTCCGATTCATTTGCCACATTTAGTGCAAACCTGTGGCTAGGTATAGGAATTG
>JAYUZA010000549.1:0-3356 GCA_043752145.1 Flavobacteriales bacterium | reverse complement strand
AAACATATCGTTACACTGTCTAAATATAAAAAAGCACTGTCACAATCAATTATTGAATAACATAAAGTTAAATTATTATAACAGGCCCCCTTTTCATTTTCATCTCTTGAAAATAAGACCCCTCTTTTCCCAAAACCGATTGCCTCTTTAGTCCTGCCATCACAACCAAGCACCATACACAAACTACTAAAAATAGGGGCATGTGTTGGACAGTATTGAAGAGCCTCTTTTAAATACTTTTCAGCATTCTGATTATCTCCTTCATTAAAATAAATAATCGCCAAATTAATCAACGGATCAGGGAGTTTTTCTTCAAAATCATGGGATTTCAAATAGTATTTTTTTGAACTTATGACCTCACCATTTTTTTCAGATTCTATAGCTTTTGTAAAATAATATCTTGCTGAGTCATTTGTAAAGTTATCCTCTTCTACTTTGATATACGTCTTTTCATCTACTTTACCTCCATTATTTATTTCGGAACAACTACACAAAAGCAATGAAACGATAAATACATAATTTAATCTTGCTTGCATAACTTCTGATTTTAGGGTGCTTTTATTTTGCCCTTTACTTCCACTTCAAGGTCGACAAAACTTTATCCAGATCCTTGCGAACAAATTCCAATACCGGCTGAATTGAATCGTAATTGGGTTTTGCATAAAAATACAGCGAGCCGCGTAAAAAATGTCCGGTACTATCGGTAACATAAAACTGAATGGGTGTTGCCGCATTGCCTTTGAATTCGTAAATCAATCCATGTACATCGTTATCGGGATAATCAACTTTTACAGGAACAATATCATCGGCTTTACCTGTATGATTATATGCGAGTGCATGACAATCGTCAATAAGTTTTGACAAATTGGTATCGGGATCAAAAAATGAAAAATAATATGTTGCTTTCAATGTCTTATAAAAAAGTTCGCTGTAATTTCCATTTTGTACTTCAGCATTGGTCACTTTACGAAACAATGCCTCAGTATTCTTCAGGAATGAATAATCAGCGGTATTGACAGTGTCATATTCATCACCCGGCAATTCAATACGCAAGTATCCCGCAGGACGTGGTGTGGCAGCCTCTTCGCCACAACCAACAATGAAAAAAGTTGAAACACAAAAGACAACAACGAACGGGATTATTTTATTCATATATAACTTAATTCAATTTCAAAGATTACTAATGGTGATCTTTATTTGTTTAATTCTTTTTTTATCGGCTGCTTCAACAGTAAACAGATAATTTTTGAATTTTATTTTTTCGTTCTTATGCAAGAACCGTTTTGCTATTTCCAATAAAAATCCGGCAAGTGTTTCGGCTTCGCCTTTTTCTTTTTCCCAATCACTGCCATCGATCTTCAAGACCTTATAAATATCGGTCAAATGCGTTTTACCTTCAAACACGTAATTATTGTCGTCAATTTTTGTATAGGTGATATCTTCATCGTCAAACTCATCGGTTATATCACCCACAATTTCTTCCAATACATCTTCCAGCGTAATAATACCCAAGGTTCCTCCGTATTCATCTACCACAACTGCCATGTGCGTACGCTCATGACGGAAATCGGAAAGCAGATCATCAATTTTTTTATTGCCGGGTACATAAAACGGATCACGCATCAAACTTTTCCAGTCAAAATCATCGGGACCATCAATATGCGGCAAAAGATCCTTGGCAACAAGTATCCCAACAATTTTATCAAGCGAATCAACGTACACCGGAATTCGTGAATAGCCGCTTCCAATAATAAACGGAACCAGTTCTTTGAAGTTTGTAAGAGAATCAACAGCTATAACATCCATGCGCGAACGCATGATTTGCGAAGCCGAAGTGTTACCGAATTTTACAATTCCTTCAAGAATCCTTTTTTCTTCATCTGATTTTTGATTCCTAAATGTTAATTCAAGCGCATGGCCTAATTCATCAACCGTTATATTCTTGCTACGTTGCCTGAAACGTTTATCAATTAAGGATGTACTTGAAAGAAGGATCCATGTCAATGGTTTCATTGCTGTTTCGAGGAACGAAAACGGCACCGACATAAATTTAGCGACTTTTATGGCATTTTGATTGGCGTACACTTTTGGTATTACTTCACAAACCAATAAAAGCAAAAAAGTTACAGCAATAGCGTCAATTAAAAACTTAATGTATTCCTGCCCCTTATTAAACTCGAATATGGTATCTACCAAAGCTGTAAATAAAATTACAATGGCAATGTTTATAAGGTTTGCGCCCAATAAAACCGTAGCCAATAATCGTTTGGGTTCGTTCACAATTTCAACTACCCGTTTTGATGAAGCAGTTTCTGACTCGCCCAGTTTCCTTATTTCGGTTGGTGTTAAAGAGAAAAAAGCAATCTCGGCAGCGGCAATTAAACCCGAAGCCATAAGCAAAACAACAATTATAAGCGATTGATAAATTAAATCGCTGTTGAACGGTTGCACTGCAAACAATAAAGGAAGAGGGTCGTCAGTAATCAATTTCTATGGAAATTAAAATGGCAGATCATCGGTTGGTGAAGAAGAAGAATAGTTTTCACCACCTTCTTGCCCGGTGTTTCCGGAATTATTTTGCGGATCATTTCCGCGACTCATCATCACAAAATTATCGGCTACCACTTCGGTAATATACCGTTGATTTCCTTCCTTGTCTTTATACTGTCGTGATTTGATCTTACCTTCAAGGTAGATTTGCTGACCTTTTTTCAAATATTTTTCTGCAATATCGGCAAGACCGCGCCAAATTACAATGTTATGCCATTCGGTCTCGGTGCGTTTATCACCGCTAACCTTGTCTTTAAAAACTTCGCTTGTTGCCAAAGAAAAGCTTGCTTTTTTTACTCCATTTTCAAGGGTACGTATTTCGGGGTCTTTGCCTAAATTACCTACCAGGATCATTTTGTTTACACTACCTGCCATGTCTATCTATATTAGTTCACCTCTAAATTAATAAATTTTTGGCCTTATTTTTAAATAAGATTTAAGCTTAACACGGGAAGAGGAAACCATCCCGAGGTATTGGGACGGTAATTGGGGCGAAATCAAGAAGATTTGAGGTTTTACGGGTTTAAAAAATCGCAAAAAAACTACATATTGTAGTCAAGAAAGTTAAGGCTTGCACCTTAAATTCCTTTTAGCACTTCTTTTCTAAAGAAACCTGTCTCCAAAAATTTTTCGGTGAGTCGTGAAACCGCGTACGTTTCAAGGTCGGCAAGTTTTACTTTTTTGTATTCCTTGGTAGAAGTAGTTGTTTTGGTATTGACAAGGTGAAAATCGGCATGCAGTATTTGGTGCGACAAAACATGTTTGGCCGAATACACTTTCTGTTTGAATATATCGGTTTTTTTAAG
>JAYUZA010000548.1:0-3362 GCA_043752145.1 Flavobacteriales bacterium | reverse complement strand
TCATGCACCAATTCATCGATCAAGGCTTTTAACTTGATTTGATTGGCCGGGGTAAATAAATGCGGAATAGCTTCTTCTAAAAAATGCGTATACCCTCGCTGTAGAATTTTTGCGACCTGTGTGCGCTCGGCCTTTTTTGTGGGTGTATCGGCCAGAGCTGATGAATTGAATAAACACAAACCTTTTACAAGGACACCAAATGATTTACAAAATTCGAGTGCAACATAACCGCCCATTGAATGACCAACAATCACACATTCATGAACACCTTCGTGTAAAAGTACAGTATGCACAGCGCTAGCCATGAGCGTCATACTATGGACACTTCCAAAAACATCGGTTTTACCATGACCTGGTAGATCAATTTGAATGACCTTGTGTGTATCGGCCAATTCAGAAACAAAATCATCCCAAATAGTGAGGTTTTCTAAAAACCCATGCAAGAACACAACGCAAGGGCCGGTGCCTGTATGCGCGTAATTTATTTTTTTACCATCTAATTCAACTGTCATTATCTCAATATTCTAATAAATACTCATTCAGATTCGTTATTTGAAAATTTGATATTTGAGGGTTTAAATTTCAAATTAAATTACTTTTGGTTCATTAATTCTTCAATATGATCGGCCTCAATCGGAATATTGGCCATTAGGTCAAGCGGATTACCGGTAGTAACTAAAATATCATTTTCAATACGAATGCCCAATGATTCTTCGCGAATATAAATTCCCGGTTCACAGGTAAATACCATTCCCGCCTGAATTGGTTTGTTCCATAAGCCAACATCATGCACATCTAAACCTAAATAATGTGAAGTGCCATGCATAAAATATTTTTTGTACGCGGGCATTTCAGGATTCTGTTTTTTAATATCGTCAAGTGTCAGTAATTTCAGATCTACCAATTCCTTTTCCATTAATTTTCCAACTTCCTTATGATAATCGGTTAACATAATTCCCGGACGTAACATTTGGGTGGCACTTTTCATTACACGCAACACGGCATTGTAAACCTGTTTTTGACGAGGCGTGAATTTTCCACTTACCGGCAAACAACGGGTAAGATCAGAAGCGTAATTGGCATATTCGGCAGCAACATCTAATAAAATTACATCGCCTGCTTTACATTCATTGTTGTTTTGTATGTAATGCAATACACAGGCATTGTATCCGCTGGCAATAATCGGTGTATAAGCAAATCCTTCGGAACGGTTTCTAACAAATTCGTGAACTAACTCGGCTTCAATTTCATATTCCATTACGCCTGGTTTCACGAACGGCAAAATTCGTCTGAATCCTTTTTCGGTAATGTTACAAGCGTTTTGTATCAATTCAATTTCAACCGTGTGTTTAATTGAACGCAGTTGATGCATGATGGGTGCACTGCGTTGTAAGGTATGAGCCGGATAATGTTCTTTTACCCATTTAATAAAGCGGGCGTCACGTGTTTCAACTTCAATGCTTGCGCGTAAATGTTCATTGGTATTTACATATACATTCTCGGCTTCCGACATCAACTTTGTGAAGATCACTTCAAATTGATTTAACCAAAATACCGTTTTAATTCCTGATGTTTCATAAGCCGATTTTTTTGTATGTTTCTCACCTTCCCATATGGCGATCTCGGGTGATGTTTCTTTCACAAATAAAATTTCGCGCATGGCAGGGTCGTGACAATCAGGAAAAAGTACAAGAATAGTTTCTTCCTGATCAATACCCGACAAATAAAAAATATCGCTATTCTGTTTGAACTTCATATGTCCGTCAGCGTTAGTCGGCATAACATCATTCGAATTAAACACCGCCAGAGATTTTGGCATAAGCGCTTGTTTGTACCGGTGACGATTGTCGATAAACAGGGTGGAAGAAATTGCTTTGTACTTCATAATCAAGGTTAAGATATAGGCTTAAAAGTAGTTAAGATGTGGAATTAATTGCAAAAATTTTGTACTTTTATTTAGTATAGTTCAACATGTTGCAAATGATACTAATTGCCTGCAAGGCATGTAATTTGCAGACCATAGCGAAACTTTCAATATATGAGAATCAGGAGGATATTAATTTTCACAGCTTTACTTATGATGTACCGCTTAGAGGTGTAAGCGCGTGGGTGGTCTGTTGGGCCGTATGGTTCTTCTAAAACCACTCAGCCTGCCTATGAGCAAGTAAAAGAAAAATATTGATGCGTGCTGTCGAAAAAGGACTTGACGGTAAAAAACTACAGAATTTTGTTATACAGAAAAACCATAATACCCGTTTTTTCTTTCGTTGCTATTTACTTTAGCGGTAATTTGCTTGCGCAGGTAAAAAGGTCGGAAATTAAAGATCCTGCAAAGATCTATGCCATTGATTTTACACAATCGTATCTAAGTGATAGTTTAAAATTGGATAAGGGCAAGGATTTTTACTCGTTTGAATCCGATACAGCTATACATCCCAAACCTATTTCAACAAAATTCTATTATTATGTTTATGCTTCATTCAAGAATGAGCAAAGATCTGTTTTTGGTGAAGATGCGTTTAAATATTTTGATCACAATGATTCTCTGGCCTACATTTATGGGGATAGCTTGAAAAACGCTGGTTACGATGTTATGGTATATCATACCGCTGCAACTTCGGGTGCTAAATTCGTACAGCGTATGTTGGAATACAATCCGGGTACTATTTCATTTATCATGTTCCATGAAAGCATTCATCGTCACAGGCAAAATACACAATCAAAATTGCCTTATATATTTGAAGAGGCCTTGGGAGACGTAACCGGAATTTTATTCTCTTCAAAAGCCGTAAAAACAAAAGCCGATAAAAAGATACATGCCAAATACATTAAGGTCAATGAAAGCATTTATACATATATATATAAGGCTATCAAAGGAGAAATAAGCAAGGAAGAATGTACACTGAAATTGAAAAAAATCCTGGTACGTGGCGATCTGTTCCAAAATGATCGTTTTATGTATGAGGTAAATAATGCGTTTCTACTTCGGTACACATCGTACATAAAATATTATTTTTTGTTGAAGGAAGTTTCAACACAATTTAGTGACCCCGATCTGTTTTATAAGGCAGTATTCAGTTTGTCGGGAACTGAAGAGGAAATCGTAAAAAAACTGAAAGATTATTTTGTAAGAGCAACTGATAATTTTTAGTTATCTTCAGTTGTGCGGGTGTGCGGAGATCCCCTTTTTCAAGGGAATGAAGGGAAAGTGTGTGAGTTAGAAAATTTCTCGAAAAAAAAGTTAAGCGTTTCGTTTCAACCGTGCCATATAAAAACCATCTGTCCCATTTAAAAATGGTGTAAGGGTTTTTTCCTCTACAAAACTAAAGTCGGTATTCGTTTTCAAAAATTCCTCTACCTGC
>JAYUZA010000547.1:0-8526 GCA_043752145.1 Flavobacteriales bacterium | reverse complement strand
AAATATTCATGCCGCCTGCGCCCTGAATAAGCGGTTCGTAAATAAATACAAGCGCATCATTTTCTTTTTGCAAGTTTGATATTGTTTTTTCAATGGAGGCAATATTCTCTTTTGACGGTATCGGAATTTGGGTTGACACGAACATGAAATTTTTGAATGCTGCATTAAAGATCGAACTTCCGCTGCCACTCATTGCGCCAAAAGTATCGCCATGATAAGCATTTTCAAACGAAACGATCTGAATTTTTGAACTGCCGCTTTGTGTCAAATATTGAATGGCTAATTTTAAAGCGACTTCAACAGCGGTTGAACCATTGTCGGAATAAAACACATTGTGATAGTGGTTACCGGTTTTTTCAATTAATTGTTTGGCTAAACGAATTCCGGGTTCGTGTGTAAAGCCTGCAAAAATAACGTGGTCGGTCTTGCGAAACTGTTTGGCCAATGCATTTTTAAGTCGAATGTTTCCGTGACCGTGCAAATTAACCCACCAGGACGATACTGCGTCAATGTATTTTTTATTAGACGAATCGTATAAGTAAACGCCTTTGGCTTTTTTAATAAGGATATTAGAGGAGTAAGGTAGGGCAAATGGATGCCAAACCAAGGTTTGGTCAAGTTCATTCAAAAAAAAGCCCCGATTGTTCATCGGGACTAATTTAGTGCTTTTTACTACTCATCCATTAATTTAAAGATCCACGAATCAGGTTTCTCTTTTTTAACTTCTGTAACTAAGTCTACAGCCGACTCTTCATCGGTTGTGTACAATACAGAGTTATAATAGAATTTACGTTTTTTGTTGTAAATGGTCAAAACCTTAATTTGTTTTTGTTTTTCATAAAACTCCTTGTTGGTTTTTGCATTGGCAATGTTTCTGAACGATTCAACAATTACATAATAACCTCCCGAAATACCGTTTCCGGCCTCATCGGTATAATCTGAAAGCAATTCCTCACGAATGGTTCCCTTTGGAAGATCGTTAGTATTGTTGGTATTGTTAGTTACGTTCGTATTGTTATTAGGCGTGTTGTTTGTGTTTTTGCCCATGTCTTTTTGAGCTTTAGCCAACGAATCCGCTTTAGCTTTTAATTTATTAATCTCGTCATCATGAATGGCGTCTTTTTTACGCATTTCATTTGCTAAACTATCGTTACGGAATTGAGCCTGTTCAATTTTTGACATTAGTTCTTTCATTTTGGTATCGTCCATTTCTTTCGGACCTCCGAATGAATACCCCAACATGATCTCATGACCACCGCCACTGTATTTTTTAATTGAAGACAACATCAATTCGTAGGTATATCCTGCAGTCAATGTTTTGTTTAAACGAATTCCCGCATTTAAGCCTAAAGCCTGACCTGCACGGAAGCTAATGCCACCACGAACAATATCGTTCCATTCAAAAATAGCGTTCACGTCAAATCCAATCGGATTACCATTTGTATAACGGACCATAATAGAAGGGATAGCTTTTACTTTTGCCGATTCGCTTATCATAATACCATATTGTGCGCTAAAAATAAATTGTTGCGAAAGTTTTTGGTAAATTCCGGTCCCGTCATTGTTCAGGAATCCGATCTTATTACCCAATAGTTGCATTGCCGATAAACCTATTCGAAGATCTTTCCATATATAAGCCACACCAAAATTCGCATCAAAAGTTACTTTTCTGCGATTGGTGTTTCCTGCAAGGGTAGGATCACCTGCGTCTTTAACAACTGAACGCGAAAGATCAATACGGTTGTCGATCATTCCAAAAGCAAGTCCCGGAACTAAATAATGGTCTTCGGCCAGTTTAAATTTGTATGAATACGAAGTATAAATACCGTTACGGTGTAACATGTCGGTTTGATCGCTGTACATTGACAGACCAAGGCCGACTTTTTTGTCTAAAACAGGTCCATCAACTGTGATAGCATATGTAACAGGCGCACCGGGAACATCTTTCCATTGCGAACGGTGTATAACATACGCATTGGCTTTTTCATCAGCGCTTTGACCTGTGAACCCGGGATTATAGATAAACGGGTTATAATAGTACTGGCTGAACAATGGTAATTGCTGCGCAGTGGTAACACCGGTAATTGCAACTAACATGATTGTATATATTGACTTTTTCATAATGTCTTTTTTATGTATCGTTTAATTACCGGATTAATTATTTTTAAGAACGTTTACCGACCCTTTTAAAACACTTTCTGAGCTTTCAAATGACACTACATAGTAGTAGGTGCCATCCGGAACCACAGTTCCGTTAAATGTTCCGCCCCATGTATTGTCATAAGAGTCTTGTGTGAATATCACCTGACCATTTCGGTTGAAAATTTCAATTCTGTTGTCAGGAAAAAGTTCAATGTTTTGAATATACCAGGTGTCGTTAAATCCATCACCGTTCGGGGTAATAAGGTTAGTGATCACCAAGTTTATTACATCTTCAACGGTAACAATTACAGTATCAGTATCGGTACATCCCGAAGAATTGGTTACTGTCATGTAGTAAGTAGTGGTAACTAACGGTGAGGCAGTTGGTGAAGATGAAGTAGAGTCACTAAGTGTACTTCCTGGTGACCATAAATATGTTCCACCACCTGTTCCGAAAAACTGATAGTTCTCACCAAGGTTAATGGTAGTATCTAAACCTGCATACGCTGTAGGTGAAGGCAATTCAATTACGTTAACAGTGGTTGAATTCACACAACCTGTAGTAGTATCGGTAATGGTTAATGTAACCAATTGCGAACTGTCAATAAGTGTTGTGAAAGTTGAATCACCCGTACTCCAGTCGTAATCATAATTACCATTAAATACCGCAAAAAGAGTAGTGGTGTCTTCTGCACAGAATAAGATCCCGTTAGAGGTTGTAATGGTAACATCAGGCAGCGGATTAACCATTGCCGTTAATGTTATTGTATCCAAACAATTGAAATTACTCATGGCAACAAGGGTAACGTTATACGTTCCTGTAGAAGCGTATAAGTGGTTAGGGCTTCCTAGTACCGCACTTGATCCGTCACCAAAATCCCATGTATTTATTACGATTGATCCGTTTGGAATGGTAGAAGTATTTAAAAAGCTCAAGGGCAGGTTTAAACAGTTTGTATCGCTTACAAAACTTGCAACCGGTTTAGGATACGCTGTAAAAATAGCGTAGCTTGAACTGTCCATAGCACAAGCACCGCTTTGAACGTTTGCTCTTACTAAAGTTGTATCACTAAAATTCAAGAAATTAAGTGTAGATGTTGTTGCACCGGGTATAACGCTCCATGTGCTGCCGTTATCGGTTGAAAATTCCCAATTAACAATTGTTCCTACTGAACCTGTTAGTGTAAATACTCCGCTGTTTTGGCCTTCACAACCGGCCTGATTACTGTTTACAACACCACCATCAGATTGCGGGTTTACAGTTATTGTAGCGGCAACTGAATTTGCAGCCGGACAAACACCATTTTGAATACGCGCTCTGAATAAACTTGTTGTAAGAAGATTATTATAGATTTGAGAAGCTGTAGTATTTGACAAGGTCAACCAGGTTGTACCATTATCAGTTGATAATTCCCATTGAACAACAGCACCGGTTTGGCCTGCAAGATCCAAGGTGTCACCGTTCGCTCCGGCACATACAGTGTCATCAAGCGTAACAGCACCTCCAATTGAAGGTTGGTCAACCGTAATTGTAGCAGTGGAAGAAGTATCGTCTGCACAAACACCACTCGCAACTATTACGCGGTAAATGGTACTTGTAGCTAAGGTTAAATAAGATTGTGTTGCAGTACTGTTTCCAAGCGAAGTAAAGATAGTTCCACCATCGGTTGATTGTTCCCAGTCAACAATTGTATTGTTAAACCCAACGGCCGTTAAATTTCCTGAATTAGCACTCGCACAAACTGTGGCCGAACCAATAATGTTACCACCTATGGCAAGAGGATCAACCGTAATGGTTGCAGGTGTTGAAGTTGAAGCCGGACAAACACCGCTTTGAACTAACGCTCTAAAAAGTGTGGTTGTAGAAAGGTTTAAATATGATTGAGAAGTAGTGGTATTTACAATAGGTAACCAGGTTACTCCATCGTTAGAGAATTGCCATTGAGTAACCGAACCAATTTGACCACCCAGATCAAGTGTGTCTGAATTAGAGCCTTCACAAACGGTAGCTGAAACCGTAACAGCTCCTGCAATAGTAACACTATCCACAGTAACGATTAAAGTATCTGAAAAAGTAGACCCGCAAACACCGTTTTGCACCTGAACACGATAATACGTTGTTGTACTTAGGTTGGTAAAATTATTTGAACTCGTGGTATTAGCAATGTTTGTGCCCGGGAAAGTACCTGTTGTAGATGATTCCCAATTCAAAATATTTCCTCTTTCCGAAGCTAACGTAAGCGTACCACTGTTTACACCCGCGCAAACTGTTGTAGGCGAACTTAATGTACCGCCCAATGAAACTGAGTCGACACTTAATGATACGGTATCAGAATATGCGGCTGCACAAACTCCGTTTTGAACTTGTACTCTATATAAAGTTGCACCTAAAACATTTAAATAGTTTTCACTTGGAGTTACATTTGCTATTGGTGTCCAAATCGCACCACCGTCAATTGAACTTTCCCAATTCAACACGTTTCCGTTGTTACCGGCAAGGTTCAATGTACCTGAATTTGCCCCTGCACACAATGTTGCATTTGAAGTAACGTTTCCCGGAACCGTAATGGCATCAACCGTAATTTTTGCAGTATCCGAAAATGTAGCTGCACAAGCACCCGATGTGATCCGAGTACGGTAATAAATTGTATTAACTAAGTTAAGATAAGTAAGATTTGTGGTTGTATTAGCAGGCACTACGTTAGCAAACGTTATTCCATCGTTTGATGATTGCCAGGCTATAGTACCTGTTTGACCCGATAAAGTAATGGTTGCAC
Source organism: Flavobacteriales bacterium (assembly GCA_043752145.1). GTDB lineage: Bacteria > Bacteroidota > Bacteroidia > Flavobacteriales_D > UBA2798 > DASPJQ01. The sequence goes on along the minus strand of JAYUZA010000547.1, from coordinate 3,607 downwards.
CGTTACCACTTCTGCATACGGTATCGCTGGAAGCGATGCTTCCACCTACCGAAGCAGGATTTACGATCACACTTTTCACTGCTGAAAATACTGATGCGCAAGAATTATTTTGTACGCTCACTCTGAAAAAAGTAGTTGCAGTTAAGTTAAGAAATGCATGTGTATTTCCTGCATGGCCTAAAGAGGTATAAGGACCTCCCGCAGCAGGAGCGGACTGCCAATCCAACACAACGCCCGTTTTTCCTGTACTTGTTAATGTACCTGAATTTGCAGTAATACAAACATTGGCTACACCAGTAATTGTTCCACCTACCGAAGTCGCATCTATTGTAAATGCTGTTGCAGTTGAAGTAGCACTTGGGCATGTTGCGTTTTGAACAACCGCACGATATTGTGTAGGCACAGTTAAGTTAGAATAAGATTGACTGGTTGTGGTATTTGAAAGGTTTGTCCACACAAAACCACCATCAACTGATTGTTCCCAGTTAAGAACACTTCCTGTTTGTCCAACAAGCGTAACGTTTCCTGAATTTGCATTGAAACAAACATTTGTTCCACCTGTGGCAGCACCACCTGCCGAGGCAGCATTGTTGGTAACCATATGATTTGTATGATTATCATTCGTGGTGTTTATATCAACAACACTGGTTAGTGTTACATTGGCGTCAAAATCATAGGTTGCTGCAACCGATAAATTAGCAGGCGTTGCAAAAGTATGAATGTAGGTACTCGAAGCCAACAAGGTACTTCCAAGCATTACTGCTTCTGTTACCGGTGCACCGCCATTAATTGTATAGGTTACGTTAAATGTTGTTCCGGCAGGTAAATTAGTACCAAAACATACAATGGTAACCGAAACAGTTTCTGTTGAAGTCAAGGCACAACCTGTTACCGGTGAGCTAAAACTGCCGAAAGGCGCTTGTAGCGCTAAGTCCTGAGAAAAGATGTTAAAATGTGTTAGCAGAAACAAACATCCTGCGGCTAAGTATCGTTTAATCATGAGTCGAGTTTTTTACAAAGTTATTAACATTTTTGAATTAGCTGTTGACAAACTTTAGACGAATATTTTTCTATTTGGTTTCAAGTATTGGTCTAATCACCTGTTTTTAAGGACGAATTCGTCTTTTGTCTACTCAAAACACTTTCTAAATTTTATTCTCTAGTTGTTTAGAACTGGGTTATTTCCAGTATTTTTGTGCACTTGTGAGTCAAGCGTCAGTAAATAATTCAGGTAAGTTTTTATCGGCCAGCCAATTCTCTAACAATGAGGAGATAAAGGATATTGCCAAGTTGTTCCCTTATTCGCTTCCAATTCAGGCTCTTCTGGCTAAAAATTTAAAACAAGCGAACAAGCTTGATTTTGATAAATTTTTGAAAATCAGCTCAGTAATAAGTCCCGACCGAACCTGGCTATTCAATTATATCAATCAAACAAAGCAGCAAGAGCTCAAAATAATTGATTCTAATGAAATTCAAGAAGTTAAAGAATCAAATGAATCAAGTACTCTTATTTCATTGACCAATGTCGAAATTGTTGAGTTTTCGCCTGAAATTCAAATATTAGCGCACGAAACTCCTGTAACAGCATTTGTAGATACCGTAATTAATGATGATCAGTTAGTTGATGACGAGAACTTGGTTCGTGATGCACTGCAATCATCAAAGAGTCAACCGACTATCGAAATTATTTCACAAGGAATAGAAAATGAGAGAGTTGAGCCAAAAGAAAAGAAAATAATTCACCATTCTTTGGAAAACACTCTTGAAAAAGAGATCATGAATGTGGCGATAGACAAAACAATTCAACGCGAAGTTGACGAAATAACTGCCAATGAATATGTTACGGCCAAAATAACCGAGCCGAAAATAACAGAAACCACCCCCGAAGGTTTCAATTATTGGCTTAATCCGGCTAAAAATCAAGTGCAATCCCGTGAAGAAAAGCTCAAAAAAATAGACGCTTTAATTGAGAAGTTCATCAAAAGTGAACCCCGTATTGTTGCTAAAAAGGTTGAGTTCTACTCCCCTGTAAACGTTGCTAAACATAGCGTTGAGTTTAATGAGGATTTGGTTTCGGAACCGCTGGCCGCCATATTTGAAAAACAGGGCTATTTTGACAAGGCTATTAAGGCCTATGAAAAATTAAGTTTGAAATTTCCGGAAAAAAGAGCTTATTTTGCAGCCCGAATTGAAAAAATAGGGGAAATCATTAAAAATATTAAAAACAATAAATAATGGGTTATTTAATTTTTACACTTATAATCATTACCTGTATTGCCATCATTGGTATTGTATTGATCCAAAATCCCAAAGGCGGTGGTGTTTCATCAAGTTTTGGCGCACTTAACCAAATTAGCGGTGTTAAACAAACTAGCGAAGGGGTTGAAAAAGTTACCTGGGGACTTGCTATATTTTTAGTGGTTTTATGCTTAGCGGCTACACCCTTCATGAAAGGTGGAACTACCAAACAAGTTGCTAATCCTGAGTCATCGGTTCAAATGAATTCATTACCAAGTCAGGCACAGCCAATGCAAGCACCTGCTAATGGTAATCCAGCAAAGACACGATAAAAAGATCAAAATATAAAATATTTAAGCCACGCGTTTCGCGTGGCTTTTTTTGTCCCGCCTTTGGCTGGACGGTTAATTAATATTTTGTTTTCACATGATATTATCCCTTAATTTGAGCCTTATTCACGAGAGATGAAAAAAATTGGTGTGATCCTTTCCGGTTGTGGCGTATATGATGGCTCCGAAATTCAGGAAACCGTTTTTACGCTCCTGTCTATTGCCCAAAATAAAGCGCAGGCCGTTTGTTTTGCTCCTGACATTGATCAACATCACGTTGTAAATCATTTGAACGGTACCGAAATGGCAGAAACCCGCAATACGTTAGTTGAAGCCGCACGCATTGCCCGCGGTGAAATTAAACCGCTCGATAAATTTAATGCCAATGAATTGGATGCACTTATTATTCCCGGTGGATTTGGAGCCGCAAAAAATTTGACCAAATGGGCGTTTAACGGACCCGATGGTGAAATAAATACACAGGTAAAAAACGCAATTGTTGCTATGCACGGTCAACAAAAACCAATTTGCGGTTTATGCATGGGTCCTACCGTAATTGCCAAAGCACTCGAAAAAACCGTTGCAGGAATTCACATAACCGTTGGCACTGATGCAGAAAAAAGCCCGTACGACATTGCAGCAATTTCAGGAGGTATTAACGCAACCGGAGCTATTGCTGAAATGAGAACCGTTCATGAAATTTGTATCGACACAAAAAATAAAATAATTACCGCGCCTTGTTATATGATGGAGGCATCCATTGTTGAGGTAAAAAACAATATTGATGAAGCTATTTCACAAACATTTAAATTGATCAACTGAAACCAAACAGCCTTATGATAAAGTCAAAAAAAGCAATTAAGTCAACCGAAAAAGAAGTAAATACCGTTTACTTTTTCTCAAAAAAAAACACAAAGATCCCTGCTGAATTAAGTTCAGTTGAAGCGCTTATTCAGGATGCGATCAAAAAAGATAAATCAGATGTGCTTTCACTGTACGCAAATAAAACAAAGCATATTGCTGTAATTTATAATGCGGGA
>JAYUZA010000546.1:0-8526 GCA_043752145.1 Flavobacteriales bacterium | reverse complement strand
CAGCATTTTTGTAGATCCCGATGTAGATATGATCATAGGCGCAAAAATGGTTGGGGCCGATCGTATTGAATTGTATACTGAAACATATGCAAAAGAATATAAGGCGAATAAAGAAAAAGCCGTTGCTGCTTTTACACATGCTGCAGAAGTGGCCAATAAGTTAGGCTTGGGAATTAATGCAGGACATGATCTGAATCTTGAAAATTTAAAATATTTCAAAGAAAATGTTCCGGGTTTATTGGAAGTTTCCATAGGACACGCGTTGATAAGCGATAGTATTTATTTGGGAATGGAGAATGCGATACAGATGTATATCCGGGAATTGAAATAAGAGAGAAAATGGCAGTAGGCAGTGAGTGTGGTTTGTTGTTTATAGTTTGTAGTTCGGGTCATATAACCACAAACAATACGGGAGGGTCTGTTTCAAATAAAATATTATCCAAACTACAAACGCATATTAAAAAATGAAACTTCATTACAGAATTCTAGGCGAAACGGGTCAGCCCATCATCATTCTTCACGGATTGTTTGGCACAAGCGATAATTGGCAAACTTTGGGAAAAATTTTTGCGCAGGAGCATAAAGTTTTTATGGTCGATGCACGCAACCACGGTCATTCGCCCCATACCGATGAAATGGATTATTTTGCCATGGCCGAGGATGTAAAGGAATTAATTTCCGCTGAAAAAATTGAGAAACCTATTATTTTAGGCCATAGCATGGGTGGAAAAACCGCCATGTATTTTGCACAGCAATATCCCGAATTATTGGATAAATTAATTGTGGTGGATATGGGTGCAAAAAAGTACCCGCCACATCACCAGCAAATTTTTGATGCCTTGCTTGCAGTTGATCTAAACGTTGTAAAAACACGAAAGGAAGCCGAAGCAATTGTATCAAGTCATTTCAACGATCAAACCATTATTCAGTTTTTATTGAAGAATTTGTATTGGGACGAGCAACAAAATTTAGCCTGGCGAATGAATTTACCTGTATTGATACGCGATATTGAAAATATTCTTGTATCGGTTCTGCCAAAAAAATGTATGACTCCGACTTTATTCATTCGTGGAGGAAGATCGAATTACGTATTGAATGAGGATTGGCAGGATATTCAGGAATTTTTTCCGAATTCAAAACTCGAAACGATTGAATTGGCCGGACATTGGGTTCATGCAGAGGCTTCGCAGGAATTTTATTCGATTGTTAAAGAGTTTGTTGGATAACATCGAAAATCAAAAAGGAGAAACGCGTTAGCGTTCAACGACCCAAATGAAAATCAATTAACGCGGAGTTAAATCAGAAAATCCTGAGCCATTTTTTAAACCTTTGACCAACCTCGAAGTCTATACGATGCCGGTACTCTTGTATAACCAGAGTTTATTTACTAATTTCAACTAAAATAATTTTTGATGAAAAATTCGTTTACGCTTTTTCTACTCTTGTTAAGCCTGCAAAGTCTTGCACAGCTTTCACCCATTTATGATTCAATCCCCATGGGCGATGGCGAAAAACTGGCCATTACGCGTTTTCACCCTTCAGGTTGTGTAAAGTGTCCAACCATTCTTATTCAAACACCTTATAACCGTTTATTATTTAACCTTGGTTTACCAATGGGTATTGGTACCAATCTGGATTCGTACAGTTACAATTTTGTGATCATGGATTGGCGCGGATTTTACGGAGGCGCTGCAGCGGCATACGTAGGTTCGCCAAGCAGGGGAGAAGACGGATACGATGCGGTTGAATGGATAGCCGCACAAAGTTGGAGCGATACCGTAGTTGGAACTTGGGGACCATCAGCCTTAGGTAAAGTGCAATTTTTAACGGCCAAAGAAAATCCCCCGCATTTAAAATGCATGGTTCCTTTAGTTGCAGGACCCCAATACGAATATTTAGAATATTATCCCGGGGGTGTTTATCGCACCGAATACGTTGAACAATTAGATGCTTTAGGATACGGATTGTCAACCGTGTTTTTAGCAAATCCTGTCGAAAATCTTGTTTGGATATTTACCGAGAACGCCAACGATTATCCCGACAGCATTTTGGTTCCAACATTCATGATAGGTGGTTGGTACGATCATACAATTGAGCAAATGTTGCCATTTTTTAATACTATACGTGCAACAAGTTCGGGCGTGCAGAATGAACATCGTTTATTGATGGGACCTTGGGCACACGGTGGCAGCGGGGCTGCATCTGTAGGGTCGGTTACGCAAGGAGAATTAAGCTATAGCAATGCAGCAAAAAGGAACGACACATTGGCGCTGGAGTTTTTTGATTATCATTTACACGGTACAGCTAACGGTTGGGACACTACGCAGTTTATTGAATATTATCAAATGGGGGAAAACAATTGGAAAACAAGTTCGGTTTGGCCACCAGTGGGATTAAACAACATTAATTTGTATTTACATACCGATAATTCACTTGACGCAACACCACCAACAAATACAAGCGGAAGCCAGAATTTTTTATTCGATCCTGCCGATCCTTCACCAACTATTGGCGGAACAACCCTGCGTAACGACTTGGATCAAGGCCCTTATGACCAGGCTCCGTTGGTTGAATCAAGAACCGATCTATTGACTTTTACTTCACCGATTTTAGGAGCCAACGTAATTATGAAAGGAAAAGCACAGGCCCATTTAAAAATCTCATCCAATAAAAAAGACACTGATTTCGCTGTACGCTTAACCGATGTTTATCCCGATGGACGAAGCATGTTGCTGAACGATGGAATTTGCCGAATGCGTTTCAGAGATGGGTATGCGGCAGGAGACACTTCGATTATGGTGCCCGGAACAATTTATGATGCGGTTATTGATCTGCCAAGTACGTGTAATACTTTTTTAGCGGGACATCAAATCCGTGTTGATATCACCTCTTCTATCTATCCAAAATATAACAGAAATGATAACAGCGGTGGAACGATGTATCCCGGTGGTAATGGCGATTCGTTGTTGAATCCTAGCACAGCTACCAATACGGTTTATTTAAACAGTATAAATACTTCATATATAACGCTGCCTTTGGTTGATTTTATCGGATCGGTAAATGAAAATATGGTTGATGTGTATGAAACGCAATTATTCCCAAATCCCGCTACAACTTCGGCCACGTTAGTATTTAAGTTGAGTAAAAACGAAAACGTGGATATACTGTTTACCGACATTTCGGGCAAACAAATCTTTTGTCAAAAACGGCCATTTATTACGGGCGAAAACAAAGTTGTACTTAACACCCGGTCGCTTGAAAATGGAATTTATCTTGTAACCTTAAGTGGTTTAGGCGGAAAAAAAACAATGAAGCTTATTGTTGAATAAATGGAAAGTACCGTTAACCGGCCGGTAAGTTCAAATAAGGCGAATTCGTCCCCGTTCCATAAGTGAGACGGTAGTTATAAATAATTTCATGTGCATAAAAGCCCTAATTTTTGTTAATTTGGGTAACGAATAAGCCTTTATAGGTTATATTTTTGCCCACTATGTATGCACTCGTAAAAAAAGAAGTCCGGAGTTTCCTTAGCTTATTGATAGGCTATATAGTTATATCGGTTTTTTTACTGCTGGTGGGATTGTTTTTATGGGTCTTTCCGTTTGCTTACAATATTCCCGAAAGCGGTTATGCTCGTCTTGATTCACTGTTTGATCTGGCGCCCTGGGTATTTTTATTTTTAATTCCAGCCATTACCATGCGCAGCTTTGCCGAAGAAAGACGAAACGGCACAATTGAATTATTGTTTACAAAACCATTGACCGATACGCAAATTATTTTAAGTAAATACATTGGTGGTTTGGTTCTGGTCCTTTTTTCGTTGTTACCAACTTTCATTTATTATTTTTCCATTCGCGAATTGGGAAATCCACCGGGTAACATTGATAACGGAGGAACTTTTGGTTCATACATAGGCTTGTTAATGATTGGCGCAACCTTTGTTGCGGTAGGAATATTTTGCAGTTCACTAACCCAAAATCAGGTGGTGGCTTTTATCATTGCTGTTTTTCTGTGTTTCTTTTTATATCTGGCTTTTGATATGTTGGCCTCCTTTTCACGATTTGGCAACTTTGATAGTTTTGTGCGCGGCATGGGAATATTCGAACACTATCAATCCATCAAACGAGGCGTGGTCGATACGCGCGACATTTTATATTTCCTTACGGTAATTACATTATTTGTTTTATTCACCAAATTCATTCTTGAAAAACGCAAGCGTTCAACCTTACCGCAATTTTTTATTACAACAGCTATTGTTATCCTTATAAATTTTCTTGGTTCGTTTTGGTTCATGCGATTTGACCTGACTGAAGAAAAAATTCATTCACTTTCACCAGCCACCATTGATTTTTTAGAGAACAAAACGGTGGTCAAATTAAATGACCGAACAGTTAAAGGGAATATCGACATTAAAGTTTATTTAACCGGTGATCTTCCTGCTGATCTTAAATATCTGGAAAAAGCCATTAAAGAAAAGCTGGACGATATGCGTTCGTATATTGGCGACCGATTAAATTACGAGTTCATTGATCCGTATCGTCAGGAAGATGAAGAAGAACAAAAAAAGGAATTAAGTGACATTGCTTCAAACGAAAAGATTAAGTATACCGAACTCCAGTATGAAGAGGACGGAGCATTTCAAAAGAAATATATTTTTCCGGGTGCGTCAATTAGTTTTGAAGGAAAACCAAGCGTAACAGTTCAGTTTTTTACCAAGGAAGTTATTTATAAGGACGAGAATCAATTGCGTGCATTGGCATGGGGCGCTACCGACCAACTCGAATATAAACTCATTGATGGAATTCGTAATGCAAAAGATCAAATCCGCCCGGCCATTGCTATTTTGCAGGGCCATGGAGAGGCTGACGAGGATGAAACACACATCATAGCAAAAAGTCTGCGCGAATTTTATACGGTCGACTACATTAAAATAAATGAAAAGATAAAAGCGTTGGACCCGTATCAAATGTTGTTGGTTGTTCAACCCGACAGCGCATTTTCAGAACGCGATAAATTCGTCATTGATCAGTTTGTGATGCGTGGTGGAAAAGTGGCTTGGTTTGTTGATCCTATGCATGTTTATGCGGATACTTTATTTAAAAAAGGACAAACATTTGGTTTATCGGCCGACCTGAATTTAGATGATCAGCTATTTACGTATGGTGTGCGTTTAAATAAGGATATTGTAATTGATAAAACAAGCGCACCCATTAATGTACCGGGTTATCCCGGCAATTTTATTGCATGGCCGTTCTATCCGTATGTGTATCCTAAAACAAAACATCCGGTAGTACGAAATTTAAATCCGATTAAATTTGAATATGCATCAACAATTGATCTTGTTGGCGACACCAATGATGTGAAGAAAACGGTTTTATTGACCACTTCCGATAAATCGGTTGTTTACAAAGCACCTGTGCGCATCAATTACGGTATTGTGGACGTAGAGCCATTTGGCTCTAATAATATTCAACCAAATTTAAAACTGGGTGTATTGCTCGAGGGGAAATTCAAATCAGTATTCCGCAATCGTTTACCTGAATCGTTTACCAAAAGCAGCGACTATAAATTTTTGGAAACAAGTAAACCAACACGCATGTTGGTGGTTGCCGATGGGGATGTTGTAAAAAACTTTATTATCGACAGCATTTATGTTCCTGAAATGAAAATATTCACCACAAAATATTTGAAACTTGAGAGAGACCGTTACGAAGTACGCAACAAGGACGGGTCGCCTGTATATATTTACGGCAACGGACAATTCTTATTGAATGCGGTAGATTATTTAATGGGTGACGAGAGCCTGATAGAACTTCGTCAGCGTACACTTACTATTCGCAAACTGGATGATGTGCGTATAATGAAGGAAAAAGGATACTGGCAATTCATGAATATTGGCATGCCTGTTATTTTGATAATTATATTCGGAATCATTCAGTATTTTATTCGCAAACGAAAATACGCAGCAACAACTAAACCATAAAGTAATGAATAAAAACAAGAAGCGGTTATATTTTTCGTTGTTCATGTTAGTTGCATTAATAGCGGTGGCTTATGTCGTGGCACAAAAGAACGGTATGTTTAACGAATCGCTTAAAGCCAACGATTCACCGCAAAGTGAATTTGCTATAAAGGATACAGCAAGCATTGATAAATTCATTATTACAAAAAGTTCGGGCGAATCCGTAACCATTACCCGCGATAAAAAAGAGGGTTGGATGGTAAACGGCAAAACAAAGGCAAAGCCCGAAAGCATTTTATTAATTATGCGCACGTTTAAGAACGTTGCCGTAAAAACAAGGGTTGGTGCAGCTGCGCGTAACAATGTAATTAAGAATATTGCAGCATATAACCGCAAGGTTGAAATATTTCAGGACGGAGAATTGACCAAGACCTGGTACATTGGCAATCTTTCGGCCGATAAAACAGGGAGTTATTTTTTACTGGAAACACCATCCATGGGAAAATCGGATGAACCTTTTATTATGGAACTTACCGGGTTTCAGGGTCAGTTGGATGTGCGTTTTTATACCGAAGAAGCTGACTGGAAATTTACAGGGATATTCAATTATCAACCCAACAACATCAAGGAAATTAAATTTGAATCGGGTGAAAGCGAAAAAGAAGGATTTACCCTGAAGTGTTTACCTAACCGAAAAATGGAATTGATGGACCATCAGGGTGGAAAAGTAAACGGGTTCGATACACTAACGGCACGGGCATATACGTATGCGTACAAGAAAATACATTATGAGCAAATCGCAAAACGACTTTCGTTTAATCAAATTGATTCATTGAAAAAAAGTAAGCCGTTGTTTAAGATTATGGTGAAAGACGTTGCAAACACGGAAAAGTCAATTGCCATGTATCATATGCCCAATTATGCAAAGGAAGTCGATCTGGAGGGAAAGGAACTTCCATACAATCCTGAACGCATGTATGGGATTTTATCGACCGGGGAAATTGTAGTTGTGCAGTTTTATGTGTTCAACAAATTACTAAGGCCCGCAAGCTCTTTTTTCAAAAAACCGGGTTTATAATTCTTCGGCAACTACTTCCTGTACTTCGGGCAAATGTTGTTTTAAAAGTGTTTCAATACCACCTTTTAATGTCAGTTTGGATGAAGGACAACCGCTGCATGCACCGCGCAAAGCCAAATACACTTTTCCATTTTCAAATGATTTAAAATGAATGGCGCCACCATCATTTTCCACGGCAGGCTTTACATATTCATCCAGCAATTCAATTATTTTAAATTCAATTTCGGTTGAAGGTGTTGCGTGTTCGGCACTCACTATTTCACCCGACTCCTCCACTTTTTTAGCTTCAGGTTGGTTTAAAACAGCGAATTGATTGTGCTTTAAAAAGTCAAGAACGAATTCCCTTAATTCCATGGTAACATAATCCCATGAGATATCATCAATTTTAGTAACGGTCACAAAATTACCGGCAAAAAATAAGGATTTTACAAACGGAAAAGTATATAGTTTTTCGGCCAACAACGAGGTTCCTTTTACATCGGTCCAGTGAAGGTACTCGGCAATAAAATCGCCATTTACAATAGACCTGTCGGCTACGAACTTCATAGTAGCCGGGTTAGGGGTCATTTCGGCATAAACAATTGTGGGAATGGCAGTACTCATTTTAACAGGGTTTTAACATACAAAACAGGACTAAAACCTTTTTATATTCAACAAATGTATGTATTTTTGTTGTAGTGATAAAGAAGTTAGTCGCCATATTGATGTTATTGGTTTACATGCCTGCCATTGCGGGTATTGGATTCAGCAGTCATTTTTGTGGAGGACAATACAAAAGCACCAATGTTTTTTCTTTTTCAAAACAAGTCTGTTGTTGTGAAAACCCCGCAGAGGATGAATGTTGTTCAGATCAGATCGAGATCATTAAACTTGAAAAAGATCAGTTAACCGAATCAAGCAGAATATCGGTTAAACAACTATCGCAAATTGCCGAATTTTGTCCGCCTGTATATTTTACAATAGCAAATCCGTCAATTTTTTCTGTTTCGGGAGGGCATGCGTTCTATTCACCTCCTTTATTATCCAAAAACATTTCCATTATTTATTGTACATTTTTGATTTAAGCCGCTGTTGAGTTTGTAAAAATTCACCGAGTTAATTATTAAATCAAAATGAAATGAAGAGGCTGTTATTGCTTTTTTTGTTGATTTTTCAATTTTTTGGAAATGCGCAACAAGTAAACATACATATATACGGGATGCTTGCAAGTGGTAAAAAAGCACCCTTGAGCAAAGCCGTGGTGCTTAATTTGAAGACCAATAAAGCCATTATTGGCGACACAACAAGCACCATTGTAATTTCAAATCCTGATTATAAAAATAAATATTTGGTAGGTGCAGCGGGTTATGAAAGCGATACACTGCAACTGGATTCAACCAAATTGGAATATTATATCATGTTGTATCCTATTCAATCATTGAACCAGGTTGATATCACACATCGTAACTATGATACCAAAATAGATCTGGTAAAAACAATTAAAGTC
>JAYUZA010000545.1:0-19596 GCA_043752145.1 Flavobacteriales bacterium | reverse complement strand
ACCTACGCGCCAACAATTTCTACTGTTCAAAAAAGAGGATACGTGGTGAAAGAAGACCGCGAAGGCAAAAAACGCATCTATGAAAATATAGTTTTAGCCGGTGGCGTTGTGAAGGAAGAAAAGAAGGAAGAAAATACAGGAGCTGAAAAATCAAAATTATTCCCAACCGATATTGGAATACTTGTAACTGAATTTTTGGTTCAACATTTTGGTGATATTTTGGATTACGGATTTACCGCTTCGGTAGAAAAAGAGTTTGACGACATTGCACAAGGTTTGATCAAGTGGAACGAAATGATCAAGAAGTTCTATAAGCCTTTCCACAAAGGAATTGAAAATACTTTGGAACATAGTGAGCGTGTAACAGGCGAAAGAATTTTAGGAAAAGATCCTGTTACAGGAAAACAAGTATTGGTGCGTATTGGTCGTTTTGGTCCAATGGTGCAAATAGGTGAGCAGACCGATGAGGAAAAACCTAAGTTTGCTTCGCTTAGAAAAGACCAAAGCATTCAAACAATTTCGTTTGAGGACGCTATGGAATTATTTAAATTACCACGTACACTCGGAAATTACCTTGATAAAAAAGTTGTTGCGAGTGTAGGTCGTTTTGGACCTTACATCAGTTTCGATGGTTTATTTGCTTCTATAAAATCAAATGATGGTGATGATCCTATGACCATTACACTTGATCGTGCCATTGAATTAATCATTTTGAAGAAAGAGGCTGTTGCGAATGCTTTATTGAAAACGTTTAAAGAAAACGATAAAGCACAGGTTCTTAAGGGACGTTGGGGAGCATATTTAAAATTTGATGGTAAAAACTTCCGTATTCCTAAGGGAACCGAAGTTGAGGACATAACATACGACATGGTGCTTGGCATCGTAGGACCTGCAGCAAATGCGAAAAAAGCGGCTTCTAAAAAAGGTGGTTCAAAAACAAAAGTAAAAGCTAAAGGTAAAACTGTGGCAAAGCCTGCTCCTAAAACGGTTGCAAAATCGGTGGTGAAGAAAGCTCCGGCAAAAGCAAAACCTGCGGCAAAAGGCAAAAAGAAAGTGGCCAAAAAGAAGTAATTCTTCTGGTGCAGCTTTAAACTATAGTTTGTTGATTTAAACTGTAAGCTAATTGTATTCGTGCCGGTAAAATCATTTGTTTTGACTTAAATAAGCCAAATGGATCTATCAATTTACTTAACCCCTTCACGTGTTAAGCCTCAGCCAAAGACGGAAGGTGAGGAAATGAACGATTTGATAGGTAATCATATCACGTGCTACAATGATGTGAACGATGACGATATTGACAAATATCATATGGCGCTTATTGGGGTTTGCGATGACCGTGCCTGTTCATTCAACAAAGGTTCAGGTACAGCTCCCGATGAAATTCGCAGTCAGTTTTACAAATTAGCACTCGCTGCCGATAAATTTAAAATGCTTGACATGGGTAATATTTTACCCGGCAGCACCATCAATGATACGTATTACGCACTCATCGAAACCATCATTTTTCTCAATAAGAAAAAAATAATCCCGGTTATTTTAGGCGGAGGACAGGACATCACTTTTGCCATTTATCGCGCATACGAAAAACTGGAACAAACGGTGAACATCACTACCGTTGACCGCAAATTTGATCTGGGAAAACCCGATGATGAGATAAGCAATCAAAACTTCCTTACAAAAATAGTGTTGCATCAACCCAATTATCTTTTTAACTATACCAACATTGCCACTCAATCGCATTATGTTGATTCGGGAACACTCAATTTTATTGAGAAATTATATTTTGATTACTTACGGTTAGGGGACTTACGCAATGATATAACCTTGGCTGAACCATTGATCAGAAATGCTGATATTTTCAGTTTCGATACAGGCTCCATTCGTAGGGCCGATTGTCCGGGCAACGCGTTTATTTCACCCAACGGACTTTATGGTGAGGAAGCGTGTAGGCTTATGCGTTATGCGGGTATGAGTGATAAAATTTCCTGCGTTGGAATTTTTGAAATCAATACCGTCATTGACAATTCGGGTCTTTCGGCAGCACTTGCAGCGCAAATGATCTGGTATTTTGTGGAGGGTTATTATGCCCGAAAGAACGATTTCCCGCACCTCGAAAAAAGCACGTATTTGAAGTTCAGGGTCAACTCCGAACAGGCCAAAACCGAGATTATTTTCTATAAAAGCCCTAAAAGCGACCGTTGGTGGATGGAAGTACCATACCCCCCCGACAAACGTTTAAAGTTTGAAAGGCATCACCTTGTTTCGTGTAACTACGCTGACTATGAGGCTGCTTGTAAAGATGAGATACCTGATCTATGGTGGAAGACCTTCCACAAACTTTCCTAGGTAATTGGACATTCTGATCTTTTTTGTTCAATAATTAACAAAAATTCACAACGAATTAAAAAAACATTAATTTTACCAATTGTTGGTATAAGACTTTTTATTAAAAAACTATTGTTTACATCATTTTTATGAGAAAACTATTATTCTCCCTTACACTTATTGCCTCTGGCTTTGTAGCCAATGCGCAACAGGATCCTCAGTTCTCTAACTTCATGTACGATCGCTTATCGATTAACCCAGGATTTGCAGGAATTGACAACAAGGTATGTGCCACGGCATTTTACCGTAACCAATGGATGGGATTTGGTAACCAACCACAAACATTTTTATTCAATGCTCACGCACCAGTACCAGTTATCCGTGGTGGTGTAGGTTTAACTTTTTATTCTGATAAATTAGGTTTTCAAAAAAACACGGCAGCACGTTTAGCATATTCATTTCACTTACCGCTTGCGGGAGGAAAAATGAAATTAGGCATCGGAGCTTCGGTAGGTTTCATGGGTGTTGGTTATAGTGCAAACTGGATCGCAGTTGACCCGGTAGCCAGCGACAACGCAATTCCCGGTGCAACATCAAGTGCAGGTACTATGGACTTTTCTTTCGGTGTTTATTTAAAGGGAAAAGATTTTTATGTTGGTTTATCATCAACACACTTGTCTGAATCGGAACTTAAAACATTGAGTTTCAAAAACAAACGTCACTATTATGTATTAGGTGGATGGGATAAGCAACTAAATGCTGATTTTGCCGTACTACCTGCAATAAGAATTGAGTCAGATGGTACAGCAACACAGGTAGATGCTTCTGCCCGTTGCATGTGGCGTGATATGGCTTGGCTAGGCTTAGGTTACCGTGTTAAAGAAGCTATATATCCAATGTTGGGAGTACAATTGGACGTATGGAAAGAAAAGCAAGGTAAATTTCGCTTCGGAACATCGTATGATATAAATACGAATGAACTGAAGAATTATAGTAATAATGGGTTGGAGTTCTTTGTGAACTTCTGTTTTTCAATTGAGCCAGTATTTAAACCGGAGAAGTACAAAACTGTACGTTTCCTTTAAACTGTAACTTTTATTGAACTATGGCGTTACAAGGTATTCATTTGGTAAAAAATTTTAAAAAGGTTGGGTTTTTAAAAGGAGGTAGCATGAAAAGATTGATTTATTTTTCAATCGGGTTAATTTTATTATCCGGTTGTGGCGCTGGTGCCAGTGGCGATTTAACGGGAGTGTTAGGTCGTCCGGATTGGTATCAGAATGATCCGTTTGGAACGGTGTATATTCCTGCTGGTAGCTATAATATGGGCGCCAGTGATCAGGATGTGCCTTGGTCGCACACTACGCGTTCTAAAACAGTTTCCATTTTTGCTTATTACATGGATCAAACTGAAATCTCGAACAACGAGTATCGTCAGTTTGTTCATTGGGTGCGCGATTCGATCGCTCGCAGAAAATTAGGTGAAGAGGCTCAAACTCCGGAAGACTGGTTAGTTCCATGGACGGACGATGAAAACAATCAACGTGACCCATCTGAATGGTTCATTGATTGGGGACAACGTTTACGTTGGAGCGATGAGCAGTTTAAACCAATTTTGGCCGAGTTATACTTGCCCGAAAATCAACGTTACTATCGTAGAAAAGAAATTGATACACGTAAATTAATTTTCCAATACTATTGGATAGATTATAAAGCTGCGGCTCAAAAAGGTCAGATCAACTATTATGATGATCCGAATAATCCGCAACACCGTACACTTAAGTCGCCACCAAACCCTATTACGGGCGAACCGCAGGGTCGTGACTTAGACTTAGGTCAACGTAACAAGAAAGGTCAAAACAATGCTATACGCGGACACGATGACCGTTCACGTTTTATTATCGAAGAAAAGATCGTTGTTTTCCCTGATACATTATGTTGGGTGCATGATTTCGTATACTCGTTTAACGACCCTATGACCAATATGTATTTCTGGCATCCGGCTTATGATGAGTATCCGGTAGTAGGATTAACCTGGCAACAAGCAAAAGCTTTTTGTGTATGGCGTACACAGTTAATGAATTACTTCTTGTTGTCAAATGGCGACTATTTTGTTCAGGACTGGCGTTTACCGACCGAAGCCGAGTGGGAATATGCTTCACGTGGTGATTTGGACTTGAGTCCTTATCCTTGGGGTGGTCCTTACGTGCGTAACGCGCATGGTTGCTTCTTAGGGAACTTTAAACCAATGCGTGGTCGTTATATGGAAGATGGTGGATTTTACACTGTAAAGATCACTTCTTACCACCCGAACGATTATGGATTATTCTGTATGGCGGGTAACGTTGCTGAGTGGACCGAGTCTGCTTACGATGAATCTATGTACGAATTCTCGCATGACTTAAACCCCGAGTATCGCTATGATGCACTTGATCATGACCCACCTTCAATGAAGCGTAAAGTAATACGCGGTGGTTCTTGGAAAGATATCAACTACTACATGCAAACCGGTACACGTACCTTCGAATATCAGGACACTGCTAAGTGCTTTGTTGGGTTCCGTTGCGTAATGTCGTATTTGGGTCGTGGTGGAAAAGATAAAGATGGCGACTTATAAAAAAGATTATATTCGGGCATCGTTAATCACAAATTAAAAAGACAAAAAATGCAGTTCCTGCCTAAGGTGGGGACTGCTTATAAGATAAATAAAGAGTAATCAAACCAAACAAAGCAAACATAAGTTAAACCTTAAAAAAAGAAACAAAATGAGACCAGGTAGCAAAAAATGGAAAAAGTTCATGGCCAAACTTTATGGTTTTGGCGCAGCAGTAGTAATCGTAGGTGCACTATTTAAAATTCAGCACTGGCCGGGTGCAAGTGAGATGTTAATTATTGGTTTGTCAGCAGAAGCAGTGATCTTTATATTCTCGGCATTTGAACCGATCCATGAAGATCCGAAATGGGAATTAGTTTACCCTGAATTAGCTTTAGCACATAACGAAGATTTTGACGTTCATTCATATCTTGAAGGTAAAGGAGTCGGTCACGAGCACGGTGGCAGCAAAGGTTCTGTGACTGAAGAGTTGGATAAAATGCTTGAAGAAGCAAAAATTGAACCTGAAATGATCCTAAGTTTGGGTAAAGGTTTAAATAAACTATCTGAGTCTACAAACAAAATTGGTGATATGACTGAAGCACATTCAGCTACTAACAATTATGTTGATGCTTTAAGAGGTGCTTCTACAAAAGTTTCAGGTTTAACTGAAGCTTACGAAAAAGCGTCTTCTGCGATCATGGGTTTAACTAATTCACAGGAAGAAGGACGTTCTTTTGGTGAGCAAATGTCAAAAGTTTCTCAAAATCTTGCTTCATTGAACAATGTTTATGAATTGCAATTAAAAGGAGCTTCTGAACACCTTGAGACTTCAAATAAACTTTACAGTGGAATTAACCAGTTAATGAGCAATCTTAATGATTCTGTTGATGATACACGTAAGTACAAAGAAACAATGGGTGAGTTGAGCAAGAACTTATCTGCATTGAACACGATCTATGGTAATATGTTGAACGCCATGAATGGCACTAGGGCTTAATTTACCCATATTAATTATTAACCCTATAAAAACTATTAACTATGGCAGGTGGTAAAGAAACCCCACGTCAAAAGATGATCGGTATGATGTACTTGGTACTCACCGCTCTTTTGGCACTAAACGTATCGAAGGAAATTATTAATGCATTCGTTAAATTAAACGATAAGCTTGAAGATGGTCAACACGTTGTTGATGCAAAAACAGGCGAAGCATTGGATAAGTTTGAAGCCGGTATGATCATGAAGCAAACACAAGCTTCTACAAAACCTTGGAAAGACAAAGCTGATAAAATTCATAAGCTTTCTTACGAAACTCAGTCGTTCCTTTTGAACGAAACAAACGATCTTTTAAAGGCAGTTGACGGACCGGATATTAAACTATTGAAAGATAGTACGGTAAAAGGACCTGATGGCAAACCCTGGAAATATTTCGGTTCGTTGATGGCAGTTGAAGGTAAGGATAAGTATGATGAAGGAACTCACCTTTTTGTTGGAGGAGATCCTACATCAGTAAATGAAAGAGGTAAAGCTTTAAGATCAAAACTTGAAAAATTCCGCAATGAGGTTTGTTCAGCAATGGGAGATTACAACGAAGGTGCGAATAAAAAGTATAAGTTTGATCCTGATGCGGCAAAAGGATATGATCCTACCGATAAAAAAACATTTGCTAAACTTGATGCAGCTGTAAAAAAATGTAATCCTGCAGATGCCTCAAAGATTAAACAGGTTTATAAAACACTAAGTTATCCTGAGTATATTGAAGAATACGGAGAAAAACAATCTTGGCAAGCCGGTATGTTCGATCACGCTCCCAGTGTTGCTGCCTGTGCAATGTTTACCACACTTCGTGGTGACGTTAAAACAGCCGAAGCAATTGCACTTGAGCATCTAACTACTAAATTGGAACAACCGTTGATCAAGATCAACAAAATTGAACCAATGGCATTTGCGCGTACAGGTTATTTGAATACCGGTGATACCATGGACCTTAAAGTTATGATTGCTGCATATGACTCTACCGAAGTTCCTCTTATCCGTTATGATATGGGTGCAGGACAACAGGAGATCAAAGGCGCAATTAAGATCAAAGCCGATTCGCAAGGTGAAAAAGAAATTAAAGGAGAGATCGGTATCAGGCAAAAAGGCGAATTGGTTTGGAAACCATGGTCGTTCCGTTATGAAGTTGGTCAGCCAATGGGTGTAATTTCACCAATTGAAATGAATGTACTTTATGCAGGTTACGATAACAAGTTACAGGCTACAGCTTCAGGTTTTCCGAATGAAAAGGTAACTTTAAGTGTTCCCGGTGCAACATGTGTAAAAGGACCTCAAAATGTTTACACGGTAAGAATTAGTGCTGCAAGTGTTGGAAAAACAGTTATTGCAAGTGTAAGTGGTTCTGGAAAGCAAGTTGGAAAACTTGACTTCCGTGTACGTTCACTTCCTAAGCCGGGTGCTTATTTAGGGTCAATTCCTAATACCGAAAGTAGAATTAACCGTTCTCAAATTGCATCGGCAATTAATGCAGGTGTACGTTTGGCATATGACGAATCAATTCCATTAAAA
The DNA here is from genome assembly GCA_043752145.1 of Flavobacteriales bacterium. Taxonomy (GTDB): domain Bacteria; phylum Bacteroidota; class Bacteroidia; order Flavobacteriales_D; family UBA2798; genus DASPJQ01. Next base: position 12,113 of record JAYUZA010000545.1, on the reverse strand, counting down.
GTAGCATTTAGGGTTACACGTTTTGAATTAGTAATTCAGGTAGGTGCAGCATCTAAAACGATTGTTGGAAATGGTGGAGCATTAACTGCTGAAATGAGAACATTGATCAACCAATTAAGACCGGGTGCCAGTTTAACCATAACAGGTATTCGTGGAGCAGGTCCTTCAGGTGAAGTACGTGCTGCTCCTATTGCCTTAGTTGTACAATAAAAAGTAAAATTTAAATTCAAGTATATGATGCGGAATGTGTTTAAAGCGGTTTTATTGGTTACGGTAGTAGCCTGTTCAACCAGTGCAAAGGCGCAAGGTGTTTTGGATGGGGTTTATGTAAAAGAACATATACCTACTAAGAAAGTAATTTCTTACACCTACTTGCGTGAAGCTGATGTGATGTGGGAAAAAAGGATTTGGCGTATTATTGACCTTCGCGAGAAGATCAATCAACCGCTGTTCTATCCGCTTGTCCCTCTTAGTGATCGTTGGTCGCTTTGGGATATCATGCGTCACCACCTTGAAAAACAACCGGGTTCATTAACCCCTTATGATTGGTTTAACCCAAATGACATTTATGCTCAGGATGGTGATCAGTTTAAGTATCCGGTAAAATATACAGGTCCCGGTGATACAGTGTATACGAACAAATTAAAGGACTTTTTATTTGTAAAAGGTGCTGACGTAACCGATCCATATGTTCGTTACGATGCATTTGGAACAAGAATTGACTCCATAGCAGTTGATGCTGCCGGAAATCAAATTTTTGATGCTGCTGGAAACCCAAAATTAGTTTACCCTTCCCGTGTGGACGATCCTATCACGTCTGATAAAATTGTTGAATGGGAAGTAAAAGAAGATTGGTTTTTTGACAAACAACGTTCGGTAATGGATGTTCGTATAGTAGGACTTTGTCCGCGTGTATACGATATCGACCCGAGCACGAAGAAGATTAAAGGTATTAAGCCATTGTTTTGGATTTATTTCCCTGAGTTCCGCTACATCATTCAAAACTACTTTGTTTACAACCGTAAAAATGATGCGCAGCGTATGTCGTTCGATGACTTATTCTGGAAACGTATGTTTACGAGTTATATTCGTAAAGAGTCAAACGTGTTTGACCGTATGATACCTGATTATGTAGAAGGCGTTGATGTATTGTTGGAGTCAGAAAGAATTAAAAAAGAAATGACCGACATTGAACACGATATGTGGGATCTATAGAATTTGAAATTTGATATTTCAAATTTCAAATTAAAAGTGGGGAGGGCGAAAGCCTCCCCCTTTTTTTTGCACTAAATCGTTCCTTTCAGCAAACTAGGTTTTGCAGGTTCAAACAGTTGAAATAAAACTGTAACCAAGCAGCATTTCCTGCGTTTTAAGTAAAAATCATGACGCGTAGTACAAAACATATCATTCTTATTGCATTCTTGCTCTTAACGCAAATAAATGTGTTTGCGCAAGGTGTTTTGGATGGGGTATATGTAAAAGAACATATTCCTACCAAGAAGGTAATTTCATATACCTATTTGCGTGAAGCCGATGTAATGTGGGAAAAAAGGGTTTGGCGTATTATAGACCTTCGTGAAAAGATTAATCAACCCCTGTTTTATCCGTTAACGCCTACCAGCGACAGGATTTCATTATGGGATATTCTACGGCATCATCTTGAAAAAGAACCGGGTTCCTTAACCCCGTATGATTGGTTTAATCCGAATGACATTTATGCGCAGGATGGCGACCAGTTTAAATACCCCGTAAAATTTACAGGCCCCGGTGATACAGTGTATACAAACAAATTAAAAGATTTTTTATTTGTAAAAGGTTCTGATGTAACCGATCCTTATGTTCGTTACGATGCGTTCGGAACAAGAATTGATTCCATTGCAGTTGATGCTGCCGGAAATCAAATTTTTGATGCTGCCGGAAATCCGAAATTAGTTTACCCTGCCCGTGTGGATGATCCTATCACTTCTGATAAGATCGTTGAATGGGAAGTAAAGGAAGATTGGTTTTTCGATAAACAACGTTCGGTAATGGATGTGCGCATCATCGGAATTTGTCCGCGTGTATACGACATCGACCCAAGCACTAAAAAAATTAAAGGAGTAAAACCATTATTCTGGATCTATTTTCCCGAGTTGAGGTATATCATTCAAAATTATTTTGTGTACAACCGTAAAAACGATGCACAACGTATGTCGTTCGATGACTTATTTTGGAAACGTATGTTCACGAGCTATATTCGAAAAGAATCCAATGTTCACGACCGCATGATCACCGATTATGTGGAAGGTGTTGACGCTTTATTGGAATCAGAGCGCATCAAAAAAGAAATGACAGATCTTGAGCACGATATGTGGGATCTATAGTAAGGCATAAGCCAAAAGGCACAAAGCGTCTTGTGACGATTATTTTCTTTTAAATCAAATAGTATTTCTTAATATTTTAATTTTATCAATGTCGGCATTTTTTATTGCCTTATGCCTTTTGGCTGGTGCCTCTCCTGTTACTTTTTAATCTTCATGCATTACACTTTTAACTAGTTGTAAAAAGAGATCTCTGTTTTTAATTATTAACCGTGCCTTTGCGTTATTTATACACGCAGGGCTACTAAAATTAATTTTATGGCAGGGAATAAAGAAACACCACGCCAGCGTATGATCGGAATGATGTACCTGGTATTAACAGCATTGCTTGCATTAAACGTTTCAAAAGAAATTGTAAATGCATTCATTCGGCTGAACGATAAGATAGAAGATTCAAATGCGATTCTTGAATCAAAGCTTAGTCAAGACTACGACAAATTCAAATTTGCCATGGCAGTGAAAGAAACAAAGGTCAATGCGCAAAAATGGAATGAAAAAGCCCTGGCCATTAAAACCAAGGCAGAAAAAGAGATCATGTATTTGTTAAACGAGACCAATAGTCTTTTACAGGAAACTGAAGGGAAGGATTCGAAATGGTTGGTTGATGATAAGCGCACGGGCAATGTTAAACTTCGTTCACTTATGGATGTTGAAGCAAAGGATAATTATGATGCAGCCACACGCTTATTTGTTGGAGGAGATCCTACGGCTCCGGTTGAGCGCGGACAACAATTGCGTAACAGATTACAACATTTACGCGATGAAATTTGCGCGGCTTTGGGAACATATTCGCTTAAAGAAAAACATTTCAAATTCGATCCTAAAGCGGTAAAAAATTATGACCCTAAAGATTCGAAAACATTCAGATCATTAAAGGATGCATTAAAAACCGTGAACAAAGAAGATACTGCGGTCATTGTGCGTATTTACAAAACGCTTAGTTATCCAATGAACTTAACAGAGTATGATGAAACAACATCATGGCAAGGAGCTTTATTTGATCACGCACCGGTTGTTGCAGCAGCAGCCATTTTAACTTCATTGCGCAGCGATATAAAAACTGCAGAATCATTGGCCATCGATCATTTGGTAGCAAAGCTTGGAGAGAAAATAATCAATGTAAATAAAATTGAACCCGTTGCCTTTGCGCCTAAAGGATATTTAAATGTTGGCGATACGATGCCACTACGTGTAATGATCGCAGCATATGATTCAAACGATGTTTCAAAGATTCATTATTCAGAAGATCCAGAAATGAAAGCGCATGAAGAAATAACAGGATCAATGACCCTTCGTGCAACCACACCGGGAATAAAGAATATTTATGGAAAAATTGCGGTGAAAGAGCGTGGCGAATTGGTATGGAAACCATGGTCGTTTAGTTACGAAGTTGGAGCGCCAAGCGCATCCATTTCACATACCGATCTAAATGTGCTGTACACCGGTTTTGATAATAATATTGCAGCAACCGCAACGGGTTTTTCAAGCAACGAAATAAATTTGGTGGGTATCGGTGTAACAATTACAAAAAAAGGAGGAGGGTATGTCGTGAATGTTCCCCAAAACATGGCCGGACAAAAAGTAAAATTGAGTGTTATGGCAAAGGGAAAAAATGTTGGAACAATGGAATATCGGGTGAAAAAAGTCCCTAAACCGACAACATATTTCGGCACAAGTACACCGTTTGATTCATATGTTAGTTTATCGCAGTTTCGGGCGAATATTGATGCCGGTCTTCGTTTGGGATATGATGCTGACGCGATAATTTCTCTTCCATTTAACGTAATAAGCTACGAAATTGAGGCGGAAGTGCAAGGAGGGGCCAAGAAACCTATTAAAGTAAATGGAGGAAAAATTCCACCGGCCGATCAGGCTTTTTTGAGGAATTTACGCCCCGGGGCCTCGGTAACCATTCGAAGTGTTGTGGGATCCTCTAAGGGAGGACAGTTCAGAGCCGCGGGGATTTCTCTTACCATTAAATAAAATAGTTTCTAACCAACCCCGTTTATTCAATGGGGTTGGTTATTTTTGGTATGTATTATGAGCGAACAAAATGTACTTACCATTAAGCATTGGGCCGAGGACGATAAGCCCCGTGAAAAGCTATTGTTAAAGGGGCGTCAAACACTGTCGGATGCCGAATTGTTGGCCATTTTAATTGGTTCAGGCACAAAAAATATGAGTGCGGTTGAGTTGAGCAAGCAAATTTTAAAGGAAGCGGCCAATCAAAGTCTGGACAATCTTTCAAAACTAACGGTTAAAGAACTAACGAAGTTTAAAGGTATTGGTGATGCAAAGGCTATAACCATTGTTGCCGCCATGGAGCTGGCACGCAGAAAAAAGGATTCAGGCGTTGAAGAAAAACCATTCATCAAAACAAGTCGTTCGGCATTTGATCTGTTAAATCCCTATTTAAGTGATCTGCCGCATGAAGAGTTTTACATCATATTAGTAAATCGTGCCAACAGGGTTTTGAAGATCGAACGTGTAGGTATGGGCGGTGTTACCGGAACGGTTGCCGATTTACGCATCATGTTTAAATCAGCCATTGAACATTTGGCAACAGGCATAATTCTTTCGCACAATCATCCTTCGGGACAATTACGTCCAAGCGATGCCGATATACAATTAACCAAAAGCATAAAAGAAGCAGGCAAAATTTTAACCATAGATCTCTTAGACCATTTAATTATCGGTAGCAACAGTTATTTTAGTTTTGCCGATGAGGGAATTATCTGATGGTAACCGTTGTTGTTGATCGCATATCGCCCCGTATACGTTACACGTTCAAACAGGTATTCGAACTATTTCTTCGTATCGAATATTCTATCGTTGAGGTTGCGGATCACAAGCACACAGGTTTTGTTTTGAATTACACCTCAGATTCAAGTTTGAAAGCGCATTTGCAAATTATTCCGCACGGTATATTATCTCAGGATTCCATTGAAAACTTTATTCCCCCTGTGGAAGGCGAAAAAGACGAGGTCAAATTGTTCGTGAACACGTCACCTATTTTTGGTTTTGATGTTTTTGCAGCTACGTTTTGGATGCTTGCACGTTATGAAGAATATTGTACGGTGCAACTAGATGATCACGGACGTTTTCCTGCAAAAGAGAGTGTTGCATACAAGTATAAGTTTTTATCCTTTCCTGTGATCGATCTTTGGATGAAGGAACTCGGCCGTTTGTTAGAATTGAATGGAGTACATGTTCCTGCAAAGCAATTCTCGGTCACGAATACCATTGATGTGGATAATGCATTTGCATATAAAGGCAAAAGTGGAATAAGAAAAATTGGTGCTTTCTCGCGTGATCTCTTAAAAGGTAAATTTGCAGAGAACAAAAAGCGCAACAATGTGCTTAAAGGTGATGAAAATGATCCATACGATACCTATGCTTACATCAAAGAGCAAACGGCTTCAAAAAACATACAAACGATCTTTTTTCATTTGGTGGGCGAGGTAGCAAAACATGATCGTAACATCAGTTTGGATTCTACCGAATACAAAAAACTTATCAAAGAACTTTCGGTATGGTCTGTACAGGGTATTCATCCCTCTTATGCTTCTAATGCGATCAGCGGACGAGTAAAGGATGAGTGCCGGAAATTAAGTTCTGTTACGGGAAAAACTGTAGAATATTCACGGCAGCATTTCTTAAAATTAAAATTTCCCAATACCTATCGTTCACTTATTGATGCTGATATAAAACATGATCATACCATGGGTTATGCCGATGAAATCGGTTTCAGGGCGGGAACTGCACGGGCGTTCACTTTTTTTGATCTTAATGATAACTGTGAAAAACCATTGACCATTCACCCGTTTTGTTTAATGGACGGCACCTTGCATGATTATTTGAAGTTAACGCCCGTAGAGGCAAAAATTTTGGTTGAAAAGATGATCGAACGATTGAAAGGACTTCATCTTCCGTATATCGCTATATGGCATAATGAAACACTCAGCGAGACTAGGGGTTGGGAAGGTTGGCGAGAGGTTTATGAGGCTCAGTTTTCATAACTTTTGCTTGTTGAAAATCTCTGATCAGATCGGTTAAAGCGGTTGGCTTATGGAATAAATTAGAAGTGTATAATGCACTGAAAAAATCAGAAATCAAAAACGCTTTAGCGTTCAACGACACAAATGAAAAACAATTAACGCGGAGTTAAATCGGAAATCAGAAAATCCTTAAAATGTCAAACAAAAATAAAAAGGGAAGGATCGACATCGTTTACTCGACCAATCCCGATTTTAATTATACAAATGAACCTTCAAGCGAAGAAGAAACATTGCCTGCACAACAACAAAATTTAAAAATAATGTTGGACAAGCATCAACGTGCCGGCAAAGCAGTAACGCTCATAGTTGGTTTCGTTGGTAAAACCGAAGATTTGGAAGCACTTGGAAAACACCTCAAATCAAAATGTGGTGTAGGTGGTTCGGTTAAGGACCGAGAAATTATTATTCAGGGAGATCTTAGAATAAAAGTGCATGAACTTTTATTGAAGGATGGTTATAAAGCTAAATTGACGGGTGGTTAAAATGTTTTTAAGAGCGTACTTTTTTGTATTTTTTCTTGTTTTCAGTAGTGTGTTCTTTTCCTGTAAACGATTTGCTTCCGAGTATCTTTTGCGTAAAACACAATTAACAAGTATTGATTCATTGCTATGGTACGATAGTTTGTTTTCCGAAGAAAAATTTATTCTGGATACCCTTATTGAAGGTAGATTTAACCGTGGAGCATTTAATGGTAATATTTTATGCGCATTGGATGGCAAAATATTTTATGAACGCTCGCTGGGCTATTGCAATATTTTTTCACACGATTCATTAAAATGTACGAATTCATTTCAGCTGGCATCGGTTTCAAAACCCTTTACGTCAACCGCCATTTTACAATTGTGTGAACAAGGCAAAATTAAATTAAGCGATACAGTTGAGCGTTTTTTTCCCGATTTTCCTTATAAAGGCATCACTATAAAAATGTTGTTATGCCACCGCAGCGGTTTACCCGATTATATAAAATTTACCGATAAATATTATAAGAACGAAACCCCTGTGTATATTGACAACGATTCGTTAATATCGCTTATGAAATTTTTAAAGCCGCGCATGCTGGCCAAGCCGGATCAAAAATACGAGTACAGCAATACCGGTTACATGGTTTTGGCAAGCATTGTTGAGAAAGTTACGGGCGATAATTTTGGCGACTATTTAAAAACGCATATTTTCTTTCCTTGTAAAATGAACAGTACTTATTTATACGATCTGAAGAATAAAAATCTTGACACCAACAGTGTTATAGCGTTTGAGGACGATGAAGAAGTGAACGATCATTATCACAACGGTGTGGTGGGCGATAAAGGTGTGTATTCAACGGTGGAGGATCTCCTGTTATTTGATCAATGCCTAAAGAAAGAATTGATCTTGTCAAAACAATGGCAGGACAGTGCATATACCAAAGAAGTTCCCGAGTGGGATGGCGACCAAAATTATGGTTTGGGGTGGAGGTTAAGAGAAGGTTTTGGCAACGAGCGCATAATTTATCACAGCGGTTGGTGGAAAGGATTCAGAAGTTTGTTCATTCGTGACATTACAAGGGGGTTGACCATTATTGTTTTTGACAATGTGCGCAACAACGGATTTTTCTCCATCAACGACCTTTTGTGGGTATTTGATAAAAGAAAGAACGCTATTTTTTTCTGATCAGGTATAACCCGTCCCTGATAGGTGCCATTACTTTTTCAACACGAACATCGTTCATCACAAAATCATTGAAAGCACAAATGGCAAGGGTGTCTTTATCTTTTTTATCTTCCAAAATGCGTCCGCTCCACAATACATTATCAGCAATAACATATCCACCCGGTTTAATTTTATCAATTACCAAATTATAATAGTTTAAATAATTTATTTTATCAGCATCAATAAATACTAGGTCAAATTGGAGGTTTAATTGCGGAATTATCTCCAACGCGTTTCCAATGCGGTAATCAATTTTTGAATTTAATTCGCTTTTGGCGAAATAGGTGCGCACGAAAGATTCAATTTCGGCATTGATATCAAGTGTAATGATCTTTCCATTTGGTTTTAACCCTTCGGCCATACATAAAGCAGAATAACCGGTGTACGTCCCGATCTCAAGGATTAGATCGGGTTTAATCATGTGCGAGATCATGCTCAAAAAACGACCCTGCAAATGTCCGCTCAGCATTCGCGGCATCATAATTTTGAGGTTCGTTTGCCTGTTTAGTTCCTGTAAAAGCTCGTTTTCAGGGTTAGTATGTACATTGCAATAATTCGCAAGCTCCTGTGTTATGAATTCCATATTCTGCTAAATTAGACAAAAAAACTCCCAAACGGCCACCAAAACACAGAACTACCAAATTGCACCAACTAAACTCCTAATTATACAAGAAGCTTAAAAAAAAGAATGACATTAAAAAAATCTCAAAAGGTGGTTGATATCTGGATCAAATCCAAGGGCGTTCGTTATTTTAATGAATTAACCAATACGGCTATTCTTATGGAGGAGGTTGGAGAGGTTGCGCGAATCATGGCGCGCAAGTATGGTGAACAATCATCAAAAAAAACTGAAAAGAAAAGCGATCTGGCCGATGAATTGGCAGATGTGCTATTTGTTCTCATATGTATTGCCAATCAAACCGGCATTGATCTTACAAAAGCTTTCCATAAGAATATTGAAAAAAAATCGAAGCGCGATTCAAAACGACATATTCAAAACAAAAAACTAAAATGAGCCACGCATGAAAATCTCTTCGTCAAATCATGATGTAATATTCGGCACCTTAACCAATGGTGAGTTGACAAGTTATTTAAAAAAATTATCTTCAGTTGATAAGGTTTTTGTTTTAACCGATACCAATACAAGTAAATTTTGTTTACCAAAATTCATGGGTGCTCATCCTTCCTATGCCGCTTTTCATGTTTTGGAATTTGAGTATGGTGAAGAAAATAAAACAATTGAAACCTGTAAGCATATTTGGCAAACATTGTTGGATATGGGTGCTACCCGAAATTCGGTTTTAATTAATTTAGGTGGTGGGGTAGTAACTGACCTTGGTGGATTTGTTGCAGGAACCTTCAAACGGGGCATAACTTATTTTAATATTCCAACCACGCTTTTAGCGCAGGCCGATGCATCGGTAGGGGGAAAAACGGCCATTGATCTGGATGGATTGAAAAATCAGGTGGGGTTGTTTTATGAACCAAAGGCGGTTTTTATTGATGTAAGTTTTTTAGATACCTTGTCTAAGCGTGAATGGTTGAACGGGTATGCCGAAATGATCAAGCATTCATTGCTCGAAAGTGTTGACGCCTGGGATGAATTGATCTCTTCGCAAATTACGAATAAGGAAAGCATTCAAAATCTTTTGTATCGTTCGGTTAAATTTAAAAGCTCAGTAGTTACGGTTGACGCCAATGAAAAAGGTGTGCGAAAAATATTGAATTTTGGTCACACTGTCGGACATGCCATTGAAACATTTTTTCTGGAAACCGATAAGCCTCAGCTAAAACATGGTGAAGCGGTTATTGCGGGAATGATTGTGGAATTATTTATTTCGGAAGTAAAAGTGCATTTTGACCCGGCTATTACTGCCGAAATAATTACGTATTTGAATGAATATTATGCAAAAGTAAAATTAGACAAGTCCGATTTCATTCGATTGATCGAGATCATGAAGACCGATAAAAAAAACAGAGGAACCGAATATAATTTCACTTTGTTGACTTCCATAGGAGCACCCGAGTACGATCAACAGGTTTTAGCAGGTGAAATTGATGCTGCGTTAAACCGTTACCGCATGCTTACATGAGCGTTAAAATAAAATATTGTGAATTCCCCAACGGGATCATTACTCCCGTTACATCCAAAAGCATAAGCAATCGTGCGCTAATTATTCATGCTCTTACAAACAATAAGTGCGCACTTAAAAATTTATCAATAAGTGACGACACAAATTCACTTGTGCAATTATTGCAAAAACTAAGTTCGAACGAAAAGCAAATGACACTTGATGTGGGCCCGGCAGGTACGGTTATGCGCTTTCTACTTACGTTTTGTTGTTTGACGGGCAAAGAAGTTATTCTTACAGGAAGTAAACGCATGCTAGAGCGACCAATGGGGAATTTGATCAATGCTTTACGAAAAACCGGAGCGAATATCGCATGCATGGAAAAGGAAGGTTTTGCACCGGTTAAAATTTTGCCTTCAAAGATACATGGAGGTAAAATTGTATTGGAGGCCGGTATAAGCAGTCAGTTCATAACGTCACTTTTATTATGCGCTCCGTATTTCGAACACGGGATCGAAATTAATTTAGTGGGCAAAAAAGTTTCAACATCGTATGTGGATATGACAATTAATGTGATGAAACATTTTGGAGTGGATGTGTTGAAAGAAAACAACACACTTGTTGTAAAAAAAGGAAATTACAAGCCAAAGGAGTTTACGGTTGAGGGTGATTGGAGCAGCGCTTCCTATTTTTATTCATTGGCCGCGTTAAGCCAAAAAGCAGAAATTGAACTAAGCGGAATTTATTTAGATTCCATTCAGGGTGATAGTGCCATGGCAATGATCGCGTCTAATTTTGGTGTTACCAGTACCCGTACCGCAACCGGTATTATTCTCAAAAAGACCGATGATGAGATTAAAAAAACATTTGCCTTTGATTTTCTTTTATGCCCCGACATTGCGCAAACGGTTATTCCAATGGTATGTGCAAAGCGAATGGAGCACGGATATTTTAACGGTTTATCTACCCTTAAATTGAAAGAAACGGATAGAGTTTTCGCAATTAAAAATGAATTGAAAAAATTCAATGTTCATTTTTCGGACTCAAAAGACGATGAAATTACATTGAATGCTGCAAATTTCGCATCCTATAAAGGGCTTATTCATACTTATGACGACCACAGGATGGCTATGGGATTTGCCCCTTTAGCACAGGTAACGGGCGAATTAATCATTGAAAACGAGGCTACGGTCAAAAAATCCTATGTTCGGTACTGGGATGACCTCAAAACGCTTGGTTGTATCGTAGAAAATCACGATATTTAACCCCTGGTCATTTACCACATTTACATGAACAAACTGTTTATCGTTCTATTTTTATTATTCGGTGCAATTGCATGTCAATTCCTGAATATAAAAACAACACCTTCGAATCTCAAAGATTCTTCTCCCATGGGTATTGGTGAGGGTGAAGATTACTCGGCATGGGTGCAGTGGAACAACGATAGATTAGCTGATCCCGCCACCGGAAAAATTCCGGCCGGAATACGCAGAGCGGAATTGACTTTTGCATCAACACTTCCTAAAAATTATAGCAGGGCTTTTAGCTGGCAACAGGTGGGTCCAAAATTATTGGGAGGAAGAACGCGTGCTGCAGCGTTTGATGTACGTGACGAAAATATTGTGATCGCAGGAGCTGCTTCGGGTGGCTTGTGGAAATCGGTTGATGGAATGAGCAGTTATTATAAAACTACAACCCCTGCGCAAATTCATAGTGTAACAAGTGTTGCCCAAGATAGGCGTGCTGGTAAAGAAGATATTTGGTACGCAGGTTCCGGTGAGTATTACCCGGTAACCAGTGCTTCGGCATATAACTCTCCGTTTAGTGGTGACGGGATATTTAAATCAACCGATAATGGTGAAACATGGAATTTACTTCCTTCAACGCAATCGACAACACCTCACACAAGTTATGTGAATGGTGATATGGATTATGTT
>JAYUZA010000544.1:0-3375 GCA_043752145.1 Flavobacteriales bacterium | reverse complement strand
CAAAAGGCACAACCAATATTCAAAACAATTATGAGGATAAAGATCCGCATCCGCATAAAGGCGTTTCCTATTACAGGTTAAAAATGGTCGATAACGATGGTTCGTTCGTGTATTCAAATGTTGAGGTGGTTTCCATTCAAAATAATATTAACGCATTTATTTATCCTAATCCGGCAAACGATATTCTTACCATTGAGTTGGAAGAAGGCTTATTGAATTTAAAACAAGCTGAGGTGCGAACCAGTATTGGCGATATTGTTTTGACCCTTCCTATCAGCAATGAAAATAACCGTTATACGATTCCGGTGGAAAACTTAAGCAGTGGGGTATATTTTATAATTTTAGGAGAACAGCGATTGAAATTTATTGTGCAGCACTAACGTTGTGTTTTTAACTCGTAATTAGTGCTTCTTCCTCCGGCTTTTCCTTTTACTAAAACATTTTTATCCATCAGGTTCTGAATGTCACGCAAGGCTGTGTCGGGTGAGCATTTGGTCATTTTAGCCCATTTTGAGGATGATAGTTTTCCAATAAATCCACGCCCTTGCGAATCATCAGGCCGTACGTCAAATAATTTGTTGATCATTTTGCGCTGGCGGTCATTTAATTTTGTTGCAGCATGTTTTTCCCAAAACTTTGCTTTGGTTAAAACACCTTCCAATATTTTGGCTGTTGCTTTTAAAGCATTTTCAAGGCATTCCAAAAACCATTTCAACCAGTCGGTTATATTTAGCTTTCCTTTTTGTGTGCGCTCAAGAATAGCATAATATTTATTTCTTACCAACCGTATTTGAGCCGACATGCTATAAAAGCGTTGACTGTTTTCATCGGCACGGCACAATTGCAGATCGGCTATGGCACGTGCAATACGCCCGTTCCCATCTTCAAAGGGGTGAAGTGTTACAAACCATAAATGCGCCAAACCGGCTTTTAAAACAGGGTCTAATTCTTGTGTGCCGTTAAACCATTTGAGGAATAATTTTATTTCTTTTTTTAAGGTTGAGGCTTCTGGGGCCTGATAATGGATCTTTTCACGGCCAATGGCACCTGAAACTACCTGCATCGGACCCTTTGCTCCATTGCGCCAATCACCAATGATCATTTTAGTTAAACGTGATTTGTTTGCCGGAAACAATGATCTATGCCATTCAAATAAACGCTTTTCAGTAATATCGGTGGTGAAATTTTGTGTTGCATCAAGCATCATTTCAACTACACCATCAACGCTTCGGTCTGATTTTATCAAACCCGAAATATCCATGCGTAAATGTCGTGCAATGGAAGAACGAACCTGATCGTGATCCAGGTTTTCTCCTTCAATTTCGCTTGTTTTTAATACATCAAGGGTTAGGGTGTTAAGGGTAGCTTCCTTTTTTAGTTTAAAACCAAGAGCTTCCATTTTGCCTGTTAATTTGCCTTGTAAATGCCTTACGCGACCAAGCTGGGTTAACAGCACGGTGTTATCCCATGTAAAATCCGGCCAATCTTTATGTTGATAAATGTACATGAATTTAATCCCACAAGTTATGCGGCAAATATACGAACTATTCTCCGCACCACCAAACTTATTCTCCGCAAAAAGTGCGGAGAATAGCTAATTTATTCTCCGCATAATTTGGGTATTTTGCTAATGAAAGTAGCTTTTTTTCAGGAACCTGTAAAAATGCAAATTTTAAAATAAAGAATCAGGTGGTTTGAACGGCTTTTTTCTCCGCAAACGACTCTTTTGGGGTTAATCCCAAGGCCTTGAACATTTCCATATCGGCATTAAATGCGGGGTTTGGTGTGGTCAATAATTTATCGCCTGCAAAAATACTTCCCGCTCCTGCTAAAAAACACAAGGCTTGTCCTTCAATGCTCATTTCTGTTCTTCCTGCCGATAAGCGAACAACCGTTGCGGGTAAAACAATGCGTGTAACAGCTATCATGCGTACCATTTCCAGTACATGTACTTTTTCCTGATCCGCCAATGGCGTTCCTTCAACCGGTACCAATGCATTGATAGGTGTTGAATGCGGATGCTCGGGTAAATTGGCCAATGTCTTCAACATGTTTACGCGATCAACAACCGTTTCGCCCATACCGATAATTCCGCCCGAGCAAATGGTGAGTTTCGCTTTGCGCGCATGTGCCAAAGTTTCTAAACGATCATGATAGGTACGTGTGCTTATAATATCCTCGTATTTCTCTTCTGATGTATCAATGTTATGGTTGTAGGCATACAGGCCTGCCTTGGCTAATTTTTGGGCCTGACTCTCGGTAAGCATTCCCAATGTGCAACAAACTTCCATATCCATATGGGTAATTTCTGTCACCATTTCGCAAACCTTATCAAAGTCTTTATTGTCTCTCACGTTACGCCATGCAGCACCTAAGCAAACGCGTGAGGCGCCATTGGTCTTTGCATTTTTTGCAAGGTCAACAACTTCCTTCACTTCCATTAATTTATGAACCTTAACATCAGTATGGTAACGCGCTGCCTGCGGGCAATAGGCACAATCCTCAGGACATCCACCGGTCTTGATAGAGATCAATGAGCTTACCTGAACCTCGTTTGCCTTATGGTATTTGCGATGAAGACTTGCAGCCTCAAAAACAAGGTCCATTAAAGGTTTGTTATAAATATCAAGTATTTGTTGGGTGGTCCAGTTACTACGTATATCACTCATGGGGAAATTTTGATATCACAAAAATACAGAGAAAATCTTTACGTAAACCCCTAAAAAACAACAGCAAAATATCTTTAGGCTGAATTAATACAAATGGCATCCTTTGACTTTAAGCACTAAATAAAAAAAGTCCGCAGCTGAGCGGACTTTTTTATTTATAGTAATGTAATTTCTATTAACGTGAAACCTGAATGGTACCGTGTAAGTCATATACCTGCCCTACGTTAGCACACACCGGTATATATTTTAATTGCCAGAAATAAACGCCTTCATCAACGTCATTTCCATTCTTCTTACCATCCCATGGTTGTAAATAATCGGTAGTTTCATGCATCAATTGTCCCCAACGGTTAAAGATCTTGATACTGTATTCATACGTTGAGATAGCCATTTGTTGCGGTGAATATGGAGAAATGAATGGATAGAATTTTTCGTTCTCGCCATCACCGTTCGGTGTAAAAATGTTCGTGATCTGGTCAGGTATGAACAAAGGATCCGGTTTGTCATTTAAAATAAATGTTGTGTTGCGATTACATCCAAAAGGAGGAATATCATACGACACATTATACATTAAATAATTAGCGGTATTGGTAATGATTATCGAATCGTTTGTGCCGCCTACTACTATTGAACCACCATAATACCATTGGTAATTTGTAAATCCTGCAGGAGCTATTAAAATTGCTGATGGATTACCTGCACAAAC
>JAYUZA010000543.1:0-3384 GCA_043752145.1 Flavobacteriales bacterium | reverse complement strand
AGCATAACCACCGGTATAAATATCAGCACTTTTAATAATATCGGTATCAAATACCGAGAAGAAACCAATGGAGTGAAATGGATTGTAAATAACCATTCCGTCAAGCATTACTTTATTTTGAATTGGCGCACCACCACGCACATATAGTTGTCCGCCTTGATCACCGGTAGTCACCACACCCGGAACGGTTTGAAAATATGTAGCGATATCCGACTCGCCACCAATGGTAGGGACCGCGTTTATTTCTTTTTTAGTAGCTTTTACTACCGACATGCGCACTTGTGTTTTTTTCTCCTGTGATTCGGCAGTAATCTCAACTTCTTCGAGGTCTTTTGCTTCGTCTTTATTAAGCGGATTTACATAAATTTTAATGTTCGCCACATCATCGGCCACAACAACAACTTCTTTTATCAATTTTTCAAAACCTGAGGATGTTGCAGTAATATTATACGTTCCCGGTTTGAGTGAAGCGAAAGCAAAAAAACCATTTTCATCGGTACTTGCCGTTGTCTTAGTCTCATTTAACATTACGCTTCCATAGGGAATTACTTCGCCAGATGATTTATCAAATAAAAAACCCCTGATTGTACCTGTTTGTGAATTAGCTGTAAAACTAAAAGCGATCAAAAAAAGCAATATTCCTATCCTGTTCATTTTTATTATTTTCAAGCTACGAAGCTAAAGTTTTTATCATTAACAGCAAACGATAAGTTACGAATGGTCAAATTTAAAGAGGGATAGGTATATGCTTATAACGAAATGTTAAATTGACCGCCAACCGAACTTAACCGACTGATAATTACAATATCTAATTTAACATACCCATTAGTTTTTTTGGCATAAAGCCTTACCTTTGCACAAAATTTCGCACGCATTATGCAGATCACAACCGATTTTTTGAACGAACTTAAAGAAGCCCTTGACAAGGGAAATGACAGTTTTGTTGCTGCAAACATAAATGCTTTGCATGGTAGTGATGTTGCTGCCATCATGCATGAAATAAATCTTGACCAACGTAAATACATTTTTAAACTTTTGCCCAATGAACTTGCGGCCGAAACCTTGCTTGAACTGGATGATGAATTCAGGGAAGAATTATTGGAATCGTTGACAAACCGTGAAATTGCAGCCCATATTGACGAAATGGCCAGTGATGATGCGGCCGATGTGGTGGGCGAATTGCCTGAGGGAAGAAAACGTGAGGTAATATCAGAAATTAAAGATAAAGAACAAGTTGAGGATATTGAGCACCTCCTTACGTATGATGAAGATACCGCAGGTGCTATCATGGCCCGTGAATTTGTAAAAGTCAATTTAAATCAAACAGTTGACCGGGGTGTTGTTGAATTAAGAAGACAGGCACATGATGTTGAAAATATTTACACCATTTATGTAGTTGATGACAGTGATGTTTTAGTGGGTCTTTTATCCCTCAAATCTTTATTGGTTGCAACGGCCAAAACGCATATAAGCGATCTGTATCAGAAAAAAATTCAAAAAGTAGCACATACCGCAACAAAAGAAGAAGTGGCACTCATCATGCAAAAATATGACCTTGTTGTTTTACCTGTTGTGGATGAAGCAGGCCGTTTATTGGGACGAATTACCATTGATGATGTTGTGGATGTGATCAAGGAAGAGGCCGACAAAGATTATCAAATGATGTCAGGTTTATCAGAGAATGTTGAATCGCATGATCGCGTTTGGGTGGTTTCACGTGCACGTTTACCCTGGTTAATTGTAGCCTTAATTGGTGGAATTATTGCTTCACGCATTATTGGTGTATTTGACGATGTTATAAAAATTCATCCAGAAATGACTTTTTTTATGCCATTGATCGCAGCTATGGGAGGCAATGTGGGTATTCAATCAAGTGCTATAGTTGTACAGGGTTTAGCCAATAATACCATTGATTATAAGCGCATTTTTCCAAGACTTATGAAGGAATTTGGTGTTGCGCTTATTAATGGTTTTGTTTGCGCAACCATTATACTGGTTTATAACTTATTTGTAAGTGATTCGCTTTCGTTAAGCTTTACAGTGGGTCTTTCTCTTTTAAGCGTCATTCTTTTTGCTTCCATTTTCGGAACGTTTATTCCATTGGTCCTGCACCGGAACAAAATTGATCCCGCCATTGCTACAGGTCCGTTTATCACTACAACCAACGATATTTTGGGTATTGTGATATACTTTACCATTGGTCATATGATCTATTATTAAAGCCCATAAGTCGGGTTATAAACAGCCTTGTATAAATATTTAGGGCTTTAATTCACTAAAAATTGGTGATTTATATATATTTGGCCTCAACTTTGATGAGTTAAACCCGATGAAAAAAATTATTCCCGTTTTCTTAACCCTTCTGGCTTTTAATTTTACAACCGTTGCGCAATATAGCAGTGTTGATTGGACCAACGCAGTTGAAATTGACGGCACAAATAATTTAATTGGGACTTTTTGTAATGGAAAAAATCGATCAACCCTTTTATTTGCCGACCATTCAAGCAAAGCAAAAAAATTAAATGTGATCTTTGTTGACCTGTCTACAAACGAGTCAGAAGTTTTTGGGCATGAATTCGAAAATCCGATTACTTCAATTATCGGGGGGTACAATAAGGAAAATTCATTTGTAATTTTATATGAATACGTGCACGAAAAAGACGGGCTTTTTATTCAGGAAATTAACAGTGTTGAAATAAGAAAAAACGATTCTCCTTGGGACGCAACAATTAAACGATCAACGAGCACCAATAAACTCTTTTTTGGTAAATCAAAATTCGCTCAGTCACCCGATCTTAAAAAGTCTTTACTATTCATCGAAACGCCCTTTATAAGTGGCGAAAAAGAAACAGTAAGTATAGTTATTTACGATGAAAACGGGAAAGAAGAATCGAACAATACAACTCACTTAGACATTGATTCGAAGCAAAACGTTCACAATTATCCCCAAATAAGCAACTCCTCAACTATATTCTTCCTCAAAAAAGACAAGGAAAAAAACGCACACCGTTATTTCATTTATTCATTTAATCCATCAACCAAGGATTTGAAACAAAAGCAAATTACACTCACCAATACAAATATTACCGAAATAAGAGGTCAGGTTACTTCGCAAAACGAATTTCTTGTAGGTGGTTTCACCGCATCGGAACCCATTCATTATTACGAAGGCTATTACTTATTTAAATTTGGCGAGGATTGTATGCAGAAATTTAAAACCCAAGGGCAATTTGACGACCAAACCTTTTTACGTTTTATGACGAAAAAAGAATTCAGCAAAGACCCTGTAATTAAAGATTTTTATTTGGATAATATTATCCTGCTTGAGTCTGGAAAAATATTTTTAGCGGCTGAGTGTTATCGTGAAGAAGCCATTTCTAAAAC
>JAYUZA010000542.1:0-3390 GCA_043752145.1 Flavobacteriales bacterium | reverse complement strand
TGGTTTTAAGCAATTGCGCCAAGTGCTCTATTCGTTCACGTATTAAATGCGCATTTCTGGTATACAAATATTCATTTTTTCTATACAATTCCAATTGTTGCAATTGGGCGTTCTTAACCTTTAAAACGGTTTGCTTCAACTGCTTTTTTGAAAATGCTTCGTTCTCTTTTTCAAGGGCCGATGCCTCCTCTTCTTTAACCGGATCAACAATTTCTTCCTCGGTTTTTTCTTTGGTAAAGAGACGTTGGAAAAAATTTCGTTTTTTCTTGACCTCTACAGTGACAGGTTTTTCAATCTCCGGTATAATTACTTCTTCTTTTTTTGCATAGGTCTCGTCAATTTTTTCTTCAATTATATTTAATTCATTGGTAATTTTGCCCGGGTCTTCGGCTTTTGAAAGGTATTTTAAGATTTCGTATGCACGAATACTCATCACCACAACACTGTCAATAACAGGCTTATCGGCTTCATGCGTGTTTGCTAATGCCACCAGTTTTTCCTGGTATTTTTCCATTATTTTTTCAACATTGCCAAAAGCCGTTAAATAATAAGTGTCGTTGGTTAAATGGTACGAGCGCACATTGTTCTCGGCCGAGCGCAATTCGATCAATAGTTGTTGTGTAAGGAATGAAGCGGGAATTTGTTTTGTATTGGCCACTGCCATGTTTTGCGAAACATCGGACAGTTTTTTATACAACAATGTGCCCGTGGTTATAACCGCTGCTAAAATAAACAGCGTAAAAACAATGGCTTTTCTTTCTATTAATCTTTTTTCCAAGACCTTTGAATAAACGTGAATATAGATATCGTTTTAGTATGCAACGTAAAAGATACGTAAAAGTTAATATTAGGCGCTAAATTTATGTATTTCAGTATACATGAATCTGTAAGATGTGTAAGTCCTGAGAAAGTTTTTGTAAATTTCCGTTTCGAATTCCGAGTTTCTAGTTAGGTATCTACGTGGTTCGAAACCTAAAAATAACTGATCCCGTTCTTTAAATTCGCGTGTCTCTAACGCAAGAGGACTACCTTTCTCTTACTAAATGAAAGAACCCTGGAACATCTTTTTCAATATTCGATTCATCGCAATATGTTAACACATAAAAATATACACCCTCAATAGCAGGTTCATTGTTTCCTTGTTTCTTGCCACTCCATCCTTTCGAAAAATCATCCCATGCATACATTTGAACACCCCAGCGATCGTATATCACGCAATGAAAACAGCTCGTTTCTTTAATGTTGAAATTGAATGTTTCGTTTTGTCCGTCACCATTCGGTGTAAAAACATTGGGAATAATCATGCTGCAATCTTCAACACTAACCGTAACGAGAACCCGTTCACTTTTACACCCACTGTCGGTATGCATTACATAATACGTAACCGATGATAATAACTCTGGAATAACTAACGTATCGCCTGTTTGTATTGGAACCAATGCCGTTAACGAGCCGTACCATTCTATGACACCTTGAGCCTGTGCGTATAAAACGGCACTATCGGGCATACAAACCGTAATATTATTCACCAATGGTGGCTCAAGATCGTTGGGAGTTGCATTGACGGCTACGGGTGCCGATTGTGCTACGCAACCATACGCATCATAGGTAAGTAAATAATAATTGTCCAATTCGGTGGCGTAGATGAACGGTTCACCTGACCCGCCCGGTATCCATGTATACCCGTATACACCCGAATTTCCTGTGAGTAATACTGAATCGCCATGACAAAACACCAATGCTCCCGTAGTGGTAATAGACGCTGTAACACTTGAAGCAACAACATTGACAGTTGAAACAGTTGTTATGCCACAGGACGTTATACTGCAGGTGTATGTTCCGGGACTTGTAATTACCTGTACCGTATCTGAACCGCTCAAAGGCGAACTCCAAACAATTAAACTTCCCGCATTTGTAATTACATTTAGTATGACTGAGTCGCCAGGGCAAATAACATTCGAAGGTGTTGCGAACATGAACGGTGTTGCATAATTTACAAGTACTGCTGTATTAGATATCAATTCGCACCCATCAGGATCGGTATTTACACAAAAATAATAGCCCGGAGTATTTACCGAAACTGAAGAACCTGTTGATGCAAGCAATCCTGTTGGTGCATACCAGTCAAACGTTCCGATTCCGGTTGAAGAAAGCGTAACCGAAGAAGCGGGGCATAAAACTGTGTACTCGGGAGTAACGTACGGTTGCGGCTTTTCTAATACCGTAATTGATGCTGCTCCCTCACAACCGTAACTATTGCTACCTGTAACAAAGAACATTGCCCCCTCAAAAACATAAACACTATCGTTCTGTTCATATATCGAACCGCCAAACCAGGAAATTTGATCAGCACCGGTAGCTATAAGAAGAATGGAATCACCGGGGCATAATATAGTATCTCCAAAAATATTGATGTTTGGAAGAGGATCAATAATAACATACAGATCTCTGGTTATAACAACAGTGTTGGTATCACATGAATTTTGCCGCACTACTGTTGCGGTAATAGTATATAAACCTGTAATGGTCGTAATAAAGTTTGAAATGCCATATGGAGAGTCGCAATTGGTAAAAGATGTAAATGCAACATCGGGGGTAGGTACCACCAACCAGGAAATGGCGATATCAGGAATACATAAGATCTCCGCTGCGGAATTGCTTATCGTATCGTAAACATACATACTAAATTGTTGACCAAAACAAACATGTACCGTGTCTGTCATAGCGGTGTCTTGCAAACAAAACATTTCGGGAACAATGGGTGGTAAAAGACTATCGATGGTTACCATAATTGCATTATAGGATTTACAACCAAAACTATTGGTAACCGAAAAGTGATAAACACCTGTTTCATTTACCGTGTACGTTGCGGTATAAAAAGAATCCGCGTCTGCATACGGATTAGCTATCCACACTCCAATGTCAGGTAAATAGTTTCCTGCGGTTAACAGAACCGAATCCATACATACAAATAAACTCACTGGTTCTGTTGCATTACTATTTACTACGATATCATCGCTAATGGTTGGTTTTACAGGACTAGGGTTTACTATAGCATACACTGTATCGGTAGTCACAAAACAACCGTCTGCTGAAATTTGCTCAACCCAAAATTCGCCCGAGGTGTAAATCAAAGGACCGGATGACCAGTTATGAGTAAATTGAGGGCCGGCATAACCTATCGTTTGTGTTTCGGCTGTAAGAAAACCAAAATCGCAAAAAATTAATGTATCAGGACAATATGAGTTAATGGGTGAGCCAATGCAAACGCCAATATAATTTTGATCACAGCCCGGCAAATCATAACGATAATAATAATCATAAGCCGGTAAGGCTGCGCTCAATTGTTTGGCAATAACAATATCCACTCCTCCATGCGATAGTAATCCT
>JAYUZA010000541.1:0-3406 GCA_043752145.1 Flavobacteriales bacterium | reverse complement strand
TATACAGCGTACATTTTTGTCGACCAAAGAAACGCTTAATGAGAATTTGAAAGATTATTTTATTCTCTTTAAGCCTAAAGATGTGGTTAGCGGTGATTTTTATTGGTCCGAAAAATTAAATAACGGAGACTTTATTTTAGCATCAGCCGATTCAACAGGCCATGGTGTACCGGGAGCCATTATGAGCTTATTGAATATTACCTGTTTGGAAAATTCGGTGAAAGAAGGATTTGCCGAACCTGATGAAATATTGAACCATACACGCACCAATATTATTGAACGATTAAAAAAAGATGGTTCGACCGATGGTGGAAAAGACGGGATGGACTGCTCTTTATTGTGCTTTAATGAGACTAAAACAAAATTGCGTTTTGCCTTGGCCAATAATGCGCTATGGCTTGTGAGAAAAGGAGAGTTATTGGACTATGCACCCGATAAAATGCCTGTGGGTAAACACGATAAGCAGGATATTCCGTTTACTCGACATGCCATCGACCTTCAAAAAGAAGACGTAATTTATATTTTTACAGATGGTTATGCCGATCAGTTCGGTGGCCCGAAAGGAAAAAAATTCAAGTATAGTAATTTGCAAAAATTATTGATCGAAAATGCATATCTTCCAATGCAAAACCTGCACCAAAAGCTTACCGATGAATTTGAAACATGGCGCGGAGATCTTGAACAGATCGATGATGTGTGTGTAATTGGAATTAAAATATAAGTTGAAAAGGATAATATTCATACTATGTCTGATCTCTTTATTTGGCTGCAACCAAAACAAGGAGAGTGATTTTTCATTTCATCAATTTGACCCCGTAATTGATAAAGCCAGGGGATATGTAGTTCCCCTTGAAAAAAGTAAGGCACCCGTTTCAATAAAAGCGGGTGAACCAATTATTACGAAGGTAGGAGCGCCCGATGTTATTAAAGCGCATTTAAATGTTTTTCCTGTAGATAATAAATTACCTGTTTTCGACATTCAGTCATCTATTGTAATAACCGATAAAATTAAATTTTCACCGATATTTAAAGGCCTGCCGAAACCCACATCCGTTCAAATAAAGGATAGTTCTTTTTTGACAGGGAGACCCGAAATAGGGGTTGTTAAAGACGCCTATACCAAGGACGTTAATCCCGGAAATTTCAGTTCATTCATTAAATTGCAAGGCTTAAAGCATGGGAATGTCAATTGCATTTTAAACGATAAGCATGGTAATTTATGGTTTGGTACCGATGGGGGAGGCGTGTCACGTTACGATGGAAAATATTTCACGCATTTTAGCGAGGAACAAGGCTTGGCCAATAATGTGGTGCGTGCTATGTTGGAAGATAAGAATGGAAATATATGGTTTGGAACCGATATGGGATTAACCCGATATGATGGAAGATATTTCACCAATTATTCTGAAAAAAATGGTTTGTGGAATAACATAATACGATGCCTGGTGGAAGATAACAAGGGCAATATTTGGTTTGGTACCGATAAAGGTGCAGGGTTGTATGACGGAAAAGTATTTAAACAATATATTGGCGGCAATGGCTTATGCAACGATAAAGTTTGGTGCATAATAGCCGATAAAAAAAAATATTTATGGTTTGGAACTAACGAAGGACTTTATTGTCACAACGGGAAATCATTTAAGCATTACGGTGGAGCTGCAGGACTAAAAGACACTATGATACGGGCTGTTTTACAAGATCGTAACGGTTATATTTGGCTGGGAACCGACAAGAGCGGTGTAGTTAGATTTGACGGAAAAAATTTTTATTCATTCACCAAAAATGAAGGGCTTAGTGATGATAAAGTTTTGAGCATAATAATGGATAAGGGTGGAAATCTTTGGTTTGGAACTGATGGAGGAGGGCTCACAAAATACGATGGAAAAAACATCACCCATTATTCAACCCAACAAGGCTTAAGCAATAATGTGGTTTTGACATCCCTGCAGGATAATGGGGGAAATTTATGGTTTGGAACTTACGGTGGCGGAGTTTCCCGATATGATGGTAAATTATTTGAGCACCTTACCACCACCGAAGGCTTGAGTCATAATATTATACGAAGTGTTATAAAAAGTAGTGATGGAAGTTTATGGTTAGGCACCAATGGTGGAGGCGTTACAAGGTACGATGGCAAAACATTTTCACATTATTCATTAAAACAAGGTTTGTGTAACAGTGTAGTGCGATGTATTTTGCAGGACAAAGACGGAAAACTATGGTTTGGTACGCATGGCTCGGGAGTCGTGGTGTATGATGGTAATACGTTTGCGAATTATACCGACAAGCAAGGCTTGCCACACAACATTGTACGAAGCATCATTCAGGACAAAAAGGGAAAAATATGGTTAGGTACGGGTGGAGGTGGAGTTTCCTGTTTTGACGGAAATACGTTTTTAAACTTCTCAAAAAAACAAGGACTCAATAATGATGTCATTTTAACTATTTGCGAAGACGCTGCAGGAAATATATGGTTCGGAAGTGAGGGTGGTGGTGCTACACGTTATGACGGTGATAAAATGACCATTTTTACACGCAAGGAAGGTTTGAACAATAATTTTGTGTTCTCTATTTACAAGGATACAAAAGACAGGTTGTGGTTTGGTACCGGAGGCGGTGGAGTTTCGCTTTATAATGGAAAAACATTTGTGCATTTTACAGAAAAAGAAGGTTTGAGCAATAATTTTGTTTTTTCGATATTAGAAGATGTTGAAGGAAATTATTGGTTTGGCACACGGTTCGGAGTAAATAAATTGGCACAAAACCGAGCAAAAGAATTGGATGAAATGTTGAATGGAATAAAAACTAAAACAGATACAGCTTTTCATCTGTTTAAACGTGGAGATGTTTTTTTTAAGTCGTACACATACGAAGATGGATTTTTAGGCATTGGGTGTTTTGCCAATTCTATTTGCGAGGATAACGAAGGTTTAATATGGATCTCGGCAAATGATCGGTTATCAGTTTATGATCCCAAGGGTGATGATATTGACAGCAGGCCACCCAATATTCAGATAAATGACATTGATCTTTTTAACGAAAAAATTTCATGGGTCGATCTGTTTGAGGATAAAGGAAAGCGTGTTAAGGACACATCGTTGCTATTAGGTAATGGAGTTAGTGTAAATGATTTCAGGTTTACCGAAGTGAACAAATGGTACAATATTCCCGAAAAACTTGACTTGCGGTACGACAATAATTTTTTAACGTTCAAGTTTATCGGAATAAGTCAAAAGCAACCGGGAAAAATAAAATACCAGTATAAATTGGTTGGTCTTGATAAAAACTGGAGCGCTTTGGTTGGTAAGACCGAAGCACCTTATGGGAACCTGGCACCGGGAAGTTATACTTTTTTGGTTAGGGCAATGAACAGCGAAGGGTATTGGAGCAATGAATTTAATTACAC
>JAYUZA010000540.1:0-3413 GCA_043752145.1 Flavobacteriales bacterium | reverse complement strand
AAAAAAGAATTTCCAGAAACTTGTTTAATAAGCGATGTAGCCATGGATCCCTATAGCAGCGATGGTCATGACGGATTTGTACTCAATGGAAATATTTTAAACGATGAAACGCTGCCCATCTTAGGAAAAATGGCCGTTGCACAAGCCGAAGCAGGAATTGATATTATTGGCCCATCAGATATGATGGATGGCCGCGTTGAATATTTGCGCGACAGTTTGGATGAAAAAGGATTCAGCGATGTTTCTATTATGTCATACACCGCTAAATACGCAAGCGCATTTTATGGTCCGTTCAGAGACGCCTTGGCATCGGCCCCGAAAAAAGGTGATAAAAAAACATATCAAATGGATCCCGCAAATAAAACAGAAGCTATTCGTGAAGCAGAATTAGATGAAATGGAAGGGGCCGATTTTTTAATGATAAAACCCGCTTTGCATTATTTGGACGTGATACAAACGTTAAAAAATACTTCAACACTTCCCATTGCGGCCTATCATGTAAGTGGCGAATGTGCAATGTTAACGGCTGCCTGCCAAAACGGTTGGTTACAATTTGAAAAAGCTATGCCCGAAACATTGTTGAGCATAAAACGTGCGGGTGCCGATGTAATACTAACCTACTTTGCGAAAGACTTTGCGAAGCTTATGAAAAAATAAAAATGAACATTCAAAAACCAATTCCCGGAGAATATCCTGTTTACTATGAAAATCATTTTGCATTGGTTGACATGGATAGAAATGTATTGGACCAAATGCACGAAGATGCCGAACGGTTTGGAAAACTAATTACCTTAATTCCTAAGGAAAAATGGCATTATGCCTATGCTCCGGGTAAATGGAGTGTTTTGAGTGTAATTCAACATACCATTGACACCGAACGCATCATGACGTACCGCGCCATGTGTTTTGCCAGAGGAGAAAAACAATCGTTACCCGGCTTTGATGAAAACGCGTATGCAGCAAATGCCGATATGCAACACAAATCAACCGGTGTACTTTCGCTTGAATGGTTGTCGGTTAGGCAGGCAACACTTTCGTTTTATTTAGGCGTTAGTGCCGAAGAAGGTAAGCGCGTTGGTAACGGAAACAATAACGTGGTAAGCGTAAACGCAATTGCGTATGTAATTTTGGGACATGCGCGCCATCATTTTAAAATTTTACACGAACGCTATTTGAGTGGGCAATAAAATCACATTTGATCTTACAACTATTTCACAAGCGGCCGAAAAACTTATTTCAGCTGCGGGAAACCGTAGTGTTTGGTTCTTTAAGGGCAAAATGGGTATGGGTAAAACGACCTTGATAAAAGAGATATGCAAAAAAACGAATGTGGTAAGTGAAATGTCGAGCCCTACATTTTCTATAGTGAATGAATACATCACCACATCAGGCAAAAAAATATATCACTTTGATCTGTACCGAATAAAAAAAGTGAATGAATTAAGTGAGATCGGATTTCAGGAATATATTGATTCAAATAATTATTGTTTTATTGAATGGCCCGAAATATTGCCGGAGATTGATAATGTGTTTGAGATCAACTTATCGTTGGCGGGAGAAAAACGAACCATCGAATTTAATTAGGCCTTACTTTTTTTTAAGCCATTCCAAAATCGTTTCTTTATTCAACGATTCGGCATTATACTGCGCTTCTATTGCACCATTGTTCACGAAAAACACAGCAGGTAAATTATAGCCACTCATTTCTCCATACACCTCTTTGCCGTTCCAATGCGCCATACCAATGTTCTTACCACCTGCTGCATTCATGAACTGCGGTAAGTTGGTTGAGTCGCCATTGAGAATGAAAAACAAGGGTAATTCGGGATCGGATGCTTTGTAGGTTGTTAATTTAAATCCGGCAACCTTGCAATGGCTGCAGGTAAGCGATAAGAACGCGATCACTTTTTTTCCTTTTTCCAAATCGTCTTTATACGTTTTACCTTTAAAACCTGCATGGTTATGCATGAGCGAAAAATCGAGGCGTGAGCCTTTCTTAGGCATATCCTTATTGGTGTTGATGTAAATTGGTTTCACAACAAATATGAGCGAGATGGGTATAAAAATAAAAAGAAGACGAAACAACTCGCTGTCTGACCGCAATTCAACGGTTGAATATTTAATACTTACAAATACCATGGCAACCAGTATGAGGTTTTTTACCACCGACATAAGCGGAGTAATGGAAATATCCATGCCCATGCAACCGCAATTGGCATCGTTACCATACATTAAGTAATCGAATAAATTAAGGCCTATGAAGAATACTAAAAGACCAAGGGTGATCTTTTGAATTTTTTTATTGAACGTAAATTGCAGAAGTAAACATATACCCAGTAAAAATTCGAAACCAATAACGATGCGGGATAAAATGGGTGCAAGTATACCGGTTAGGCCGTATGAAGAAATTTTTGCTTCAAAATACTCGATGGGAAATAATTTATAGTTAGCCGAAAAAATAAAAAACAGGCCAACAATTATATTTATACTGAGTGCAAAAACTTTCATGTGATATTCTACTGAAAACATTATTAATTTAAATTCTCTCTCCAAAAGAGATCCTTCGCATCAACTCTCGTTGATCCTCAGGATAAGCCTCACTAAATCGGTCGTAAACTTTAAGTGTAAAACAAAATTTAGTTACGCCCGCTTAAGTGAGGCTAAAAAAAAAGCCGTTCACTTTTGATGAACGGCTTTATAAGTATTGACTTTAAACTAGTCTAAAGTACAAGTAGTAGTACTTGCAGGGTAGTCAGTGCCATTTTCGTCAGCTGTTGAACCAATTCCTTTACCTTCGCAAACTGCCTGAGCAGCTTTTTTCTTACTGTCTTTTAGCATGAATTTGTAGCTAAAACTAGGGTTAGTACTAGTGTCAGTACAAGAACAAGTAAAATCTTTTTTACAAGAAGCAAAAGTAAATGCTACTAAAGCTCCAACAATCATTAATCCTTTTTTCATTTTAGTTTTTTTTATAGTTTATAATGACACAAATATAGCATGAATAATGCCAAATAAACAATGAAATGCTGAAAAATAAATGATTTAACCTACCTAGCGGAATTTCTTCTTAAAATCAGCTATTACCTTGTCAAAATACACCTTGGTACGCAGCGTTAGAACAGGTGATTGGAAGTTTTCTTTATAGGGATTATCACCCGTTAAAAGCACCAAACGAAACCCGATTCCCAAACCTGCTCCAAAATATCGTAGAAATCTGTAAACCAATGTGCTTGAAGCTTCATAAGTTATAAAAAATCCGCCCGCTCCGTCAAATTTTTCTTTGGTTGTTGGATGATTATACTGTGTAATTCCCAAGCCAATTTGTGCCGGAATGGTGGCCTCCCATTTATCACTTAAAAAATAAACATACTCTGTGAAAATACTTGCATAACGGAATTTTAATCTCCCCTTAA
>JAYUZA010000539.1:0-3414 GCA_043752145.1 Flavobacteriales bacterium | reverse complement strand
CAAAGAAGCGGTTTCCATTAAACGCACAGCTTTATCTTCAGCCATGATCATGTTAAGTGCGGTGGCTTGCAAATTTTTTAAAGCTTCAACACCCGATTCAGGTTTAATTTTTGAAAATATTGCAGGATCGGCCATCCATGTGGGTGTAGCAAACACATTGGTCATTAAAAAATTCAACGATGCTTTTTGCAAGTCCTTTGGCACAACCGCATACACATCACCTTCCATATCATACGTTTTTGGTGTATCGTAAATTCCGCCAATGTATTTTGAAACGTGTTTGATGTACTGACGGAATTGATCCACCACTTCGCCATACATAATTGAAAGTTCCTTATAGCTTTCTCCGTCTTCTTTGGTCCACTCCAATAATTTTGGCATAATTCGTTGTAAATTCTTCAACCCATACTCTGAAGCTTTTACAGCGTTATCACTTAAGTCTTCGGTTTGAAAACGCGGGTCGCATGGACTCATTTCTGTTCCAAACTGGCAACGTGGATTTTTTACTTTCTCTTTGGTAAGAAGATTCAATGTTGCTTTTTCATCTTCTGCTGATTTCGCATCTTTAAAAAATGAATACCCCCATTGAATGGCCCATTTATCATAATCGCCAATACGCGGATAAAGATCGGTTACACCATCTTCGGGTTGTGCCACATAATTAAAACGCGCATAATCCATAATGGAAGCCGTATGACCATTTTTTTCACAATATTCTTTGTTACGCAACATTTCAACAGGTGTAGCCGAACTGGCACCCATGTTGTGACGTAAACCTAAAGTATGTCCAACCTCGTGTGAAGAAACAAAGCGAACTAGTTTTCCCATTAATTCATCATCAAAATCTTTCATGCGTGCTTTAGGATCAACCGCTGCTGTTTGCACCATATACCAATCATGCAATAAACGCATGATGTTATGATACCAGCCAATATGGCTCTCTAAAATTTCGCCACTGCGCGGATCGTGTACGTTTGGTCCGTAAGCATTTTGAATATCGGATGCGAAATAACGTATAACAGAATAACGCGCATCTTCAAGGCTCATGGTGGTGTCATTTTCGGGCCAGTATTCGCCTTTAATGGCATTTTTCCAACCCGCGGCTTCAAATGCTGCATTCCAATCATCAACACCCATCTTAAGGTATTTACGCCATTTTACAGGAGTAGCCGGATCAATATAATATACAATTTGTTTTTTTGGTTCAATTAATTCACCGCGTTTTTGTTTTTCAGCATCCGCTGTATTTTTGGGTTCAAGTCTCCAGCGCAAAGCAAAAACTTCGTTCTCTACATTTTTTGATTCTTCACCGTAAACCGTAATTCCATTGGCAAAAAAGCCCACACGTTGATCGAAATAACGTTTACGCATAGGAACTTTAGGAAGTAAAACCATGGAGATATTAAATTCCATTGTAATGGCACCCACATCCATTCCTGCAGGAATAAATGTTCCGGGCATGGTCATAGTAGGCGCTATTGCGTCAAATGTTTTAACGGTTCTTATTTCGGTGTTTAAAGGAAATGTCGAAATTTTTTGAATGTATGACCTGTCTTTTTGGAAAGTCGATAATTTCATATTTTGTTTCATCCATGGCGCCATGGTGAAAGCCTGATTTTCGGAATTAAAATATTCTGAAACATCAATTACATAACTGGTGTCTTTTCGTATCGCTTTAATATCAAACGCACCAATAATAGGGTCTACATTGCTGTTCTTTACCGCCTGAAACATGGGTTTTGTACTGTCGGCACTTGTTGTTACATAAGTAATGGAGCGAATGAACATTTTTGTACCCGGACCCTTTTCAAAACGAATAACCTGACTGTTCACCATTTCGCCACCATAATTTCCGCAACCGGCCGGTGTTTTCGCGTAACGCGTAACGCTCATTATTTCGCGGTTTAACATGGTATCGGCAATTTCAAAAAACCATTTATCGTCTAGTTTATGAACGGTTATCATGCCTTTTTTGGTTACCGCTTTTGAAGTAATAACGTCCCTATATGGTTTTGGTTTTTTATCATCAGAACCTGATGTTGCTGCCGCCACAGGTTTTTTGTTCTTATCATTTTTTCCTTTGCGTTGCGCGAATGTTGTAGTGCTTATGGTAAGCAAGAATAAAAACACAATTGTGCTCTTTAAGAAAATGGTCATAGTATAAATCTTTAAGTCAACGAATATAACGATTTAGGCAAACACACTAAATATTTTATTCACATTGCCAATGAGAATATTGAAAAATTGTTCACAATTGAGCATTCCTTCCGAAAACGAACACTGCACTTGCCGCAAAAAGTGTATTTTTACCCAATAAACCCCTTTAAATTTATTGCGGAATGGAAAAGACCTACTACAACCCCGAAGACCTTAAAAAATTTGGCAATATTGGTGAATTTGAGCCCAATTTAGCTGCAAAATTTTTTGATTATTATGGTGAGGTGTTTAAAGCCGGTGCATTGACAGAAAGAGAGAAATCGCTTATAGCTTTAGCTGTTGCACATACAGTTCAATGTCCGTATTGCATTGATGCTTATACACAAGATACTATGGCTAAAGGCTGTAACGAAGCTATGATGATGGAAGCAGTGCATGTTGCTGCGGCTATTCGTGGGGGTTCTTCGTTGGTGCATAGCGTGCAAATGATGAATAAATCGAAAAAACTGGCTATGTAAAATGGGTGCATCCAAAACACTAAAAGCTCAAAAACATGCGTTTTCCGATGTGCAAAAGCAATTGGAAATATTGAACGGCCCCGACTTTAAAGATGGTCGTTTAAAAACGTTTCGTGAAAAGCTTATGGATAATGGTCAGTTTCCCTTGCAACCATCGGGAATTGATGTTTTTCAGGTAAATATTGGTTATATGTGTAACCAAACCTGTAAGCATTGCCATGTTGACGCGGGTCCCGATCGTGAAGAGATCATGACACGTGACACTATGCAACAATGCGTTGAACTTGTCAAAAAACACCAATTTAATACGGTTGATATTACCGGTGGTGCGCCTGAAATGAACCCCGAGTTCAGATGGTTCGTTACTGAGTTAAAAAAAGCAGGTGCAAAAGAAATTATTGTACGTTGTAACTTAACTATCATTTTAGCCAATAAAAAATACAATGATCTGCCAAACTTTTTTGCAGAGAACAAAATACGTGTGGTAAGTTCATTGCCGTATTATAAAGCCGATAAAACCGATCGCCAACGTGGAGATGGTGTATTTGATAAATCGGTAAAGGCCTTGCAAATGCTCAATGAAATTGGGTATGCAAAGCAGGGAACAGGATTAATTCTTGACCTGGTTTACAATCCGGCCGGAGCATTTTTACCCGGCACTCAAAAAGAACTGGAAAATGATTTTAAGCGCGAATTAAAAACGCTTTTTCAAATAGAATTCAATAATTTATTATGCATA
>JAYUZA010000538.1:0-3415 GCA_043752145.1 Flavobacteriales bacterium | reverse complement strand
AAAGCTTTCAAAGAAAAAATGAAAGCTTTAAGTAGTTTTTCTCCATCTTTTATATATGCCATAACGGTTAACGAAGGATGGCTTGAACCGTTCAGGTTATCGCTTCCTTCACGCACTTCGATTTTTTTTTGTGCAAATAAAGTAAGCGGTGCAATAAGCGCTAAGGATAGGATATATTTTTTCATAATAGGTATATTTTTTAAGTTGACTAACTGGAGTAAACAATAATCGTGCCTTTAAGAAGCAAAAACCCGGGTGCCTTCCGAGCAATTCTTACAAATATCTATTTTTTTTCGGGAATTCAAAATTGATTTTCTAAAGTCGTTATACACAGGGCTTTTCCATACACTTTTAAAGGCATTATCCTGAATATTACCCAATTTAAACTCGGCATCTTTATCAAAACAGCAGGGAACTACACTTCCGTCCCAGGTAAATACACAGCCTTGCCACATGCGCCAGCATTGATTGTCCAGTTTATTTTTAATGGTATAGGTACCATCGGCCTTTTTGGTATACCGCGAGTATTTTTCGTTGGTGGGTATTAATTCATGTCCGTTCGTATGATCGTAAACCTGTGCGGTTTTAAAACGAATTTCATCAACACCCAATTCTTTTGCTAACTTTTTTGCATCATCAATTTCATGTTCATTTGGTTTTACGACCAGCATTTGAAAAATAATATGCGGGGTACTTGACTTAAGTTCCTTTTTCCATTTCAGTACATTTTTTGTTCCTTCAATTACCTTATTGAGTTCACCATGTACGCGATAGCTTTCATATGTTTTTTGTGTAATGCCGTCAATGGAAATGATCAATCGATCAAGACCACTCTCAACGGTTTTTTTAGCCATGGCATCGTTTAAAAAATGCGCATTGGTTGAAGTAGCCGTGTATAATTTTTTTGATTTTGCGTAAGAAACCAGGTCCAGGAATTTAGGATGAATGAAAGGTTCGCCCTGAAAATAAAAATTCACGTACAATCCCGATTTTGAAATGGCGTCAATTATTTGTTTGTTGGTTTCAATTTTGAGATTACCTGTTGGACGTGTAAATTTTTTTAATCCGCTGGGGCATTCAGGACAACCTAAATTACAGGCGGTGGTGGGTTCAATGGAGACGCTTACAGGCATTCCGGCATGAAAATTTTTTTTAGTAAGCCGTGAAAGATGAAAGCTAAAATAATTAATGGTAAAATTATATAGGCGATTAAGCGTTATCTTTGAAATTATATTACGTTTATCGGTAGTAATGATAGCCACAGTTATAAAGTTAGTAAAAGAAGTGAAAGTATTTTCGGTAGGGACCCTGTTTTTTTGTCTTTGTTTCCAATTTTCGTCAAATTTATTTGGGCAAGGAACCATTCAGCTTACCATTCTCGATTCGTCAAACAATGATGCCGTGCCTTTTGCAGGTATTGTGAACGAATCAAAGCGTCTGGTAGGCACCACCGATCTGGATGGTAAAGCAGTGATAAAAATGGAACAGGGTGGATATGTTATTGTTAAATCCACAGGTTATAAGTCTACACGGGTAAATTTAACAAGTAGTAATATTGTGGTTAAGTTGCCACCTGCCGATTTTATATTGCAGGATGTTTTAATCCTGCCGGGCGAAAATCCCGCGCACCGGCTTATTTGGCTTGCCGTAAAAAAACGTGACGATAATAATCCGCAAAAAACATGTAAGCATTGTTATAATTCGTATAATAAACTGGTGTTTACGGCTGATGAAGATTCACTGCGTAAGCAAGCAAAAAATCATACCGAAAAAGATAAAGGTTTCCAGGAAACATTTAAATTTTTTACGCAACAGCATTTATTTATCACCGAGAGTTTGACCGAAAAATATTTTAATCCTCCGGCTAAATCGAGCGAAAAAATTATTGCTAACCGTGTTTCGGGATTCCAAAACCCTGTTTTTTCCATTCTTGCTACAGAATTACAATCGTTCGGTTATTATTACGATGAAATAAAATTATTGGGTGTAAAATATTTAAATCCCATAAGCCCGGGTAGTACCGAAAAGTATCATTTTTTAATGAAGGATACCAGTTATGAGAACAATGATACACTTTATACTATAACGTTTGTGCCCCGAAAAGGAAAAAGCTTTAAAGGATTGAAGGGAAATATTGTATTGCATACGAATAATTACGCCTTGAAAAGCATCAAGGCCGAACCTGTGAAAGCTGACGGAGGTTTTAGCGTTTCCATTAATCAGCTATATGAATTTATTGATAAGAAGTATTGGTTCCCTGTTCAGTTAAACGCCAAAATGTTCCTACCGGGCAATATTTCTATGGGCGGATTGGAATTATATGGCGATAATAAAGGATACATTACTAATATTAAATTTGGTGATGATTGCGGAAAGGTAAAAACCGATGAAGTTGAGCTTGAAATAACGTCAACAAAAAAAGACACTAGTATTGTACGATTGGAAAAAATGAGTCCGACCCAATTGACCGAAAAGGATAAAAATACGTATTCAAAAATTGACAGTTTAGGAAAGGCCAATAATTTTGATGCTAAGTTAAATAAGTGGAGTCAGTTATTTACGGGCAGTATTCCTGTTGGTTTCATCAATATCGACTTGAACCGTTTGTATACCTATAATCATTACGAGGGAAGTCGCGTAGGTTTTGGATTGAGCACAAATTATAAAGTTTCGAGGCGGCATACGATTGGCGGGTATTGCGGCTATGGTTTTAAGGATAAAGTTTTTAAATACGGTGGTGATCTGAAATTGTTGTTTTATCCCCGAAAAGAAACGATGTTGAAAATAAGTTACAGAAATGATATTGTGGAGGCTGCTGCTCCACCTGATTTTTTTGTGAACCCCGGTTTTTTATCACCGGCCAATGCCCGCCAGTTATATTTACGAAAATTTGATTTTCATGAGCAATGGCAGGCTATTTTAAGCACACGTTTGTTGCACCATTTTCATTTGAAATCGTTTTTGAATTATCAATACCGAAAACCTTTGTATGACTATACGTTTACACAAAGTCTGGGAGATGGAATTAACTTTCAACCGGAAAGTTACTATACTACTGAAACCGGAGCAGTATTAAGGTTTGCTTTTCGCGAAAAATTTGTTTTAGCCGAAAATAAATTAATATCGCAAGGCACAAATTTTCCGGTAATTACGGCAAAATATGCACAAAGTGTAAACGGATTATTTTTAAACGATTTTAATTATGAGCGTATCGATTTTATGTTCGAAAAAGAATTTAAGATCCGTAATTTCGGAAAATTTTCGGTAGTAGCACAGGCGGGAAAGATCAATGGAAATGTACCGTATACTTTTTTGAGTTCGTTCACGGGTTCGTATGATAAATTCGCGCTTTCGGTTCCCAATACACTTGAAGCAGTGCGCATGAATGAATTTGTTGGCGATACTTATGGAATGT
>JAYUZA010000537.1:0-3425 GCA_043752145.1 Flavobacteriales bacterium | reverse complement strand
AATTTTACTGGGCACTTGATTTTCTTCCCATTCGTGTTCACAATGTATTTTATATTGAACGATTTTTGAAATAGGACCATGATTATCTGCGTAAGGATAAACCCCTAACCTTTTCGGCTCTTCTAAATCTCGGTCGAATGGACTGGAAAGAATGGTTGTGTAATGAGGATTCTCACAAATACAATTGCGCTCATCAAACACCTGCGAACTACAGATTATAGAACGTAATGAAAAAATGAAAATCAAAAGCCTCTTCATAAATAAAAAACGAAAAAATAAAGATATAGTTGCGACCGTTACCTAAGTAACCTTCGGTTCCCCAAGCTCCCCTTCCCATTTGGAGACGACAGCCGTTGCAACCGCATTTCCTACAACGTTGGTGGCGCTTCTACCCATATCAAGGAAATGATCAATACCAATGATTAATGCCAAACCTGCTTCGGGAATATTGTATGTTGACATCATGCTTGCAATTACAACAAGTGATGCGCGTGGTACACCGGCAATTCCTTTACTGGTTAACATGAATATTAAAAGCATTTCTATTTGTTGTGCCCAGGTCATTTCAATGCCATACGCCTGTGCAATGGAAATTGCTGCAAACGTCATGTACATCATGGAGCCATCCAAATTAAATGAATAACCCAAAGGCAAAATAAATCCGGTAATTTTTGGCGGACAACCAAATTTATTCAAGGCTTCAAATGTTTTTGGCATAGCCGCTTCGCTACTTGTTGTAGAAAACGCCAATAGAACAGGTTCCTTAATGTGCGATAAAAGTTTGAAATATTTTATTTTACAAAGCGTACAAACGAGGAAAAGCACGACAAAAACAAAGAACAAGAGTCCTATATAAAATGCTCCCATAATATAAGCGTATCCGCTTAAGACCGTGGGTCCTTTTACCGCCACAACCGATGCTACTGCGCCAAATACAGCCAATGGCGCAAAAGCCATGACATAACCGGTAACTTTAAACATGATATGCGAAAGACTTTCCAAAAAGTCGATCACAATTTTTGATTTGTCCTTTAATGAAGCCGCTGCGATACCAAAGAAAATGGAGAACACCACAATAGGTAAAATTTCATTTTCGGCCATTGATTTTACAACGCTGCTTGGCACAACATGTTTCACAAATTCACTCGCAACAAATGGCGCGACTTTTACATCCGAAACGGCATCTGTTGCCAAGGGTAAATGCTTACCGGGTTGAAAAAGATTCACCAATAACAAACCCAACATTAATGATACAAGCGAAGCCGAAATAAAATAGGTCAACGATTTAATACCGATACGTCCAACACTTTTAAAATCGCCCAACTTTGCAATACCCACAACCAAAACCGAGAATACCAGCGGAGCAATGATCATTTTAATGAGTAGCATAAATATGTCAATGAAAATTTTCATTTTTGTTGCCAATGAACTTGGTTCTGCAGCTTTTGCAGGTGGCGATATTTTTTGATCAAGGTTATTGAAATTGTGGTTGATCTCCTTTACCTGAGCAACCGGATCGGTAATGTGCGTAATTGTTTTTTTGTCCTCTTTTTTGGCCGGTAATTCGGTTTTAACAATTTTCTCATTCTTTTCGGGATGGTCAACGGGGAATGCAATTCCCATTAAAACGCCTAAAACAAGCGCAATAAGTATCTGAACAATTAATTTTGGTCGCTTCATTCAAGTATAATTGGTAAACGAAGATAATTTTTTAATTAGGTTTGCAACCTCAATTATGTTAATGAAACGCATTTTTTTATTCAGCTTTCTCTTATTTATTGGATTAAGAGGTTCATCGCAGGTAGTTATCGACACCTTTCTTACCGATTACGCCCGTTTTTTGGCAGCAAAACCTTGTTTAAGCAAGCCATTTGCCGATATGCAGAATAAACCGTATTACAAAGACCACATTGCTTTTACAAATAAAATATGGAAGAGTATTAACGATTCTACCATTGCAAAGATCGATGCCTTTACTTCCGAAAAAAAAATAACGGCTTCTACCGATACCAATACTTGTTTTTATCCATTTGGCGGCCCCGATTTTTTATTCGCGAATGTATTTTATGCGAACGCAAAAAATTATGTATTGATGGGACTCGAAAATCCGGGAACTGTTGCTGACATAAGAAAAAAGAAAGATGTTGAATCAAGTCTTTTACTTGCGCACCTAAACGAAAGCATGAATTACCTGCATAAGTCGGGATACTTTGTGACTTCACACATGAGCAAGGATTTTTCAAAGTCGCTGATGAACGGAACCATTCATACCGTACTTTATTTTGCCGCTAACCGCAATTATATGGTAAAAGGATTGAGGTATGGAGGCATCGATGCTAAAGGGAATTTCGCCCCTACAAAAGGTGGAATTTATAAAACATGGGAATTAACCTTGACCGATAGTTCAGGAAATGAAAAACGTGTTTATTATATCTCGGCCAACATTGCCGATTTTAAAATTTCGAAGACGCCTTATTTTGTTTCATTCGTAAAGAGTTTAGGTAAACATAACTCGTTTATAAAATCAGCCTCTTACATTCCCGCGCACAAGAATTTTTCCATTGTAAGGAACCTCATTCTTGAATCACAAAAAATAATTCAGGACGATACCGGAATTCAGCACAAGATACTGAACGATGCAACCAAATGGGAATATGAATTCTGGGGATTATATACCTCAACAATTAAAGATCTCTCTTGGGGTTTACAACCCGATTTGAAAGAAGCTGTAAAAGGACATCCCAATAACAAGAAACTTCCTTTCAGGATAAGTTATAATGGAAACTACGGTGAGGGAATCATTCAAGTTGCCAAAAAAAAAGAATCACAGAAATAAGTTAGAAGTTTGATTTTAGAAGTCAGATTTATTTCACTCTTCAAACTTCTTAAATCTAAAATCTTACTTTCCCTTACCTTTCATCATAATAAGCACCGTATACGCCATGATCTTAAGGTCAAGTGCTATTGAACGGTTCTCAATATAAATAAGGTCAAATTTCATGCGCTCCAACATTTGTTCCAGGTTTTCGGCATAACCATATTTTACCTGACCCCAACTGGTAACACCGGGACGTACTTTATGCAAATGTTTGTAGTGTTGATTTTTTGGAATGATCTGATCAATATAAAACTGTCGCTCGGGTCTTGGTCCTACCAAACTCATATCTCCTTTTATCACGTTAATAAATTGCGGGAATTCATCGATGCGGCTTTTGCGCAGGAATTTTCCGAATTTAGTAATGCGTTTATCATAAGCGCTTGATAATTGCGGTCCGTCCTTTTCGGCATCGGTTACCATTGTACGAAATTTGATGATCTTGAACGGACGACTTTTATGCCCAATACGTTCCTGCGAAAAAAATATTGGCCCTTTTGACGAGAGTTTTATTCCAATTGCCACAAGAATGAAAAAAGGCATGAGTACA
>JAYUZA010000536.1:0-3429 GCA_043752145.1 Flavobacteriales bacterium | reverse complement strand
TGAAGGATTTGAATTCTCACACGCTTCCATATTTAGAAATACCTTAAAAATTCCGGCCATGAAAAAACTGGTACAGGTTGGTATTCGCGATTTTTGTGAAGAAGAAGCCATTGTATGCGATAGCAATGAAAACCGCATTAAAGTATTTTTTGACCGTGACCTAAAGGAATGTGCTTTTAATGGCGTTACATGGGATTCAGTTTGCGATGATATAGTAAAGGAATTGCCCCAAAATGTACACATCAGCTTTGATATTGATGGCTTGGACCCTAAATTATGTCCCAATACGGGAACCCCTGTTCCCGGAGGTTTAGAGATGGAACAGGTACTACATTTATTTAGAAAAGTAATAAAAAGCGGCAAAAATATCATTTCATTTGACCTGTGTGAGGTAGCTCCCGG
Source organism: Flavobacteriales bacterium (assembly GCA_043752145.1). Taxonomy (GTDB): domain Bacteria; phylum Bacteroidota; class Bacteroidia; order Flavobacteriales_D; family UBA2798; genus DASPJQ01. The sequence continues at coordinate 3,027 of JAYUZA010000536.1, read as the reverse complement.
CAATGATGAATGGGATGCAAACGTAGGTGCCCGCTTATTGTGGAAATTGTGTACTTTAACATCTATTAGCAACAAACTTAAGCCTTAATACCTCTATATAAATAGTCCAGCACGAAATTTGTATACACCCTGAAAAACCATTTCAAGATAACCAACATGCGCTGTAAACTTTTTTACACCTTATTGACGTTTGTATGTTTGTTGACTTCCGTTTACTGTAACGGACAGTCACGCCTGCCTACCGGACAGGCAAGCAAAGCTGATGAATTGCGTTTAATGCGAACCTATACCGATGCCGAAGAACTGGAGAAATTATATTTACAACTAGGAAAAGGCGATGAATTGCATAATTTAAGAACGCTGAAATCCATCCACACCATACTCAACAAAAATTATTACTGGGATCCTTCCTATAAAAAGAACTTCATTCTTTCTCAGGTTTTAAAACTTGAAGCCTTCTTTCATGACTTTGACACCAATATGGTTCTTGGGAATAATGATGGTAACAATGATGTCTATGTCAAGAACGCTCAGCCAAAAACAAATACAAGTGCCTTTAGTTCCGAGGCTGCTATCATTAATGCGGTTGCAACCTTTATGGCCAATCGCACAAAACAGGAAGTGCTATATTATGCCATTGACCGGATATTTTCGATAAGTGAGAGTGAGAATGAGATCGGAAAAATATTTTCGACCATATTACCAATGACGAAAAACCTGATCAAAAAATTAAAAAAAGCGGGCGTATATTACGCTTCCGATTTTGATTTGATAAGACAAATGATAGAGTTGGATGTAATTAATTTACCCGCCACCATTCCTTCGGTATTAAGTAAAGACCCTTTAACCATCGACCTTTTATTCACAACGGGAAGAATATTGCTATTGTCGAAAAGGGGCCAAACAGTTCCCGAACTCATTGATGAATTGAGTAGCAAACAATGGGAAAATAAATATTACGCTTCAACAATGAAAAGCATGCAGATCATGACTAATTCGTTGATCGAAAAAAAGGGAAAGCTGACCAAATGGGTCGAAGATGATAAATTAACCAAGTTGAAACCACTTGAAAAGGACACCAGCATATTTCAACAATTTTATTACGGACTTTTACTGCAACAAATGCTTATGCAGGAAGACAGGAATATAGATCAGATTTTGAGTAATTATATGACTGTTGGTTCATATAAAAAATTTACCCAAAAAATGTACGCTTCCATTGAAGTAGTACAAAACGTTAAAAAAATAGACCTTGCATTTAAAAATGTTTCGAAAGAATTTGATATTAATTGGGTATTGAAAACAAGCGATGATCTTACCACAACAATATTTGATTTCATGGCATTTTCGGGATTGCAGCAAGAACTAAGCCTTCCTACGAATATACGAAGTGATATAAATGCGGTAACTGAAATAACCAAACTCATTTACGCCAAAAATGTTCAAGGGGCTTTAACGGCACTTATTTTAAAATTGGCAACGAGCGATGAAATAAGTATAGAGGAATTACGCAAGCTTATATTCTTTGTTGAATTGAGTAAAATTAAAAGTCCCGATCAGTTTGAAAATTTCATGACCACCTATGCTGCTCCCATTGGAAGCTCTTCATTAAAACGTTCGGCATCGTTCAACATTTCGCTTAACGGTTATGTTGGTTTGAACGGAGGATATGAATTCATTAAAGGAAGTAAAACAAAAGATCAAAATAATTCGGGAATTGTGGGTGTAACAGCTCCTATTGGTGTTTCGTTTTCGTTTGCCCCTTCAAAATGCGGTTCGTTCTCCTTTTTTATGAGTGCCTTGGACCTGGGTTCACTTGTCAATATGCGTTTTAAGAACGATTCTACCAATTATTCAAAACTAAGGTTCGAACATTTTTTCACTCCGGGTTTTGGTCTATCGTATAATTTCCGCAAAACGCCTTTAACTCTTGGAGTATTTGGAAACTACATTAACAATGTGCGAACCATTGAATACACCAGTGGAAACACCATTATTACCGAAACCAATAAAAGTGTTTATCGCGCCACCGTTTCATTGCTGATAGATATTCCGTTTTTTACGATTTATAACCGGAATCGGAAATAGAAATTTTGAATTCGGAACGCACTTTGCTACGCGAAAGCAAGGATAACGCAGATTTGTATGATGAGTTATGATAACATGTGTGCATTATCGTTACGATCATTTTTTGATTTTTGCTTTCCTCTTTCCGATTTTAAATAATTTTCTTTCTCCCCTGCTTAATCTCAGAATGTCTTTTTTTACTATCCAACCGTTTTGCTTTGGCCGCTTTTGAAACCTTGGTCTTTTTGCGTTTTATAACGGGGATTAAGGCTTTATCTAAGATCTCATACAATTTTTTTAAGGCCAGTTCTTTGTTCTGGACCTGCGAACGCGATTCCTGTGCATATACTGCCAATGAGCCCGACTCAATTTTTTTTCCCAGCTTTTGAATGAGTCGCTGCTTGGTGTCGTTATCCAATATGGCTGAATCCAGAATATTAAACACAACCTCAACTTTACTTTCGGTTTTGTTGACATGCTGACCACCCTTGCCCCCGCTTCTACTGGTTCGGAACTTAAGTTCGCTGTAAATATTAAAGGTGAAGTACTTCATTGTTATGTTATCAATTGCGCAACTCAAACGCCTTTTTAATATTTAACACAAAGGCCACAGAGGTTCTGTCAAAATTTTAATGAGCGCTTTAATTTAATCCTTAAATTACAAAAAAATTGAATTGCAAAAAATCATTGCCCTATTATTTTTAACAGGTTGCTCAGTCGTAAAGACCATTGAACAAACGGTGGTGAAATATCCGGATGGCAAAATTCAAAGCATTAAGCAAGTTACTGTCAAAAAAAACAAAGGTTTTGAATTGTTTGAGAATTATCGAATCGAGAGTACTGTCGTGCGCGAATATTACCGCAACGGAAAATTAAAATACCTATCTAAATTAGTACATCACAGCGGTGCCGACTATCCTTGTCGCGAAGCTCTATATGAATTGAAACAATATGACAGCC
>JAYUZA010000535.1:0-3431 GCA_043752145.1 Flavobacteriales bacterium | reverse complement strand
TTTGATACAATTCAAAAAAATGTGATTCCGCTTCCTTGTGATAATACAGATCGCCAATTTCCTTTGCAATGGCAACGGCTTTGTTTAAATGATCCTCGGCTTCTTTATATTCCTTTTTAAGTATAGCTAAATTACCTAAACCTGAGTATACAACTCCGGCTTGTTGTTTGTTCCCGATCTCATTCGCATAAGAAAGACTTTTCGTATAATATTTTTCTGCCTCATTATAATTATTCAGAAAAACATGCAGATTTCCCACATTAAGTGAAGTGACTCCTGATGAATAAGTGTCCTTGGTCTTTTCTGAAATGGAAAAAGCCATTAAGTAATATTTTAAGGCGTCTTCATATTTTTTTAAACTCATATAGGTATTGCCAATGTTCCCATAGGTTCGTCCCAATCGTGATTCTTCGGGGTTTTTGTCAAGTTTAAGGCATTTGAAATAAGATTCAAGCGCTTGATCGTAGTTTTTTTGCAGTGCATGCAAACTGGCGATATTAAAATGTGCAAAGGCAATTAGAGAAGGATCATTTAATTTTTCAGCAATTTTGAGACCGTCTACATATGCATCCAGAGAGCCCGGTAAATTACCCTGATTAAAATAAATATTGCCAATATTGCCATATGAATTACTTTGGCCTTTTTTGTCACCGGTTTTTTTTGTGATGGCTAAGCATTTTAAAAAATAAGTAAGTGCTTGCGGATAATCGGCCTTTATTGCAAAGGCTGTTCCTGTTAAATTATAATTAGCGACTACACCAAAATCAAATTTCAATTTTAAGGCCAGTTTTGTAGCTTGTTTACCCAGTATAACACCTGTGTCGGGGTTTGAAAATACAAGTTCCCATCCAAGTTCACTCAAGGTGTTTACTTTATTGGTATCGTTTTTCAGCGTTTTTAATACAGATTTTAACGAATCAGCCCTTGTTTGTGCAAATAGCGCAACAGGAAGCAAAGCGATTAAAAGAAGAAGGGTTTTCATATGGGTAAACGTACAAAAAATAAATTAAAGTGGGGTAGGTCTGTTTCGGTTGCCTTTTAAAAACCGGTGTTTAAGAGCATCGTTTCAATGGCTTTCACCTGTTAACTTCATTAAGCATTTGATTCTTAGAAGGGATAACCATATAACCGGCTTAAGACCTATGCAGCGGGGTCCACTCCCATACCCCTTTTATTTAGCATTTCTTAATACCGGTACCCTAACGTAGTATGAACTTTTTTTTGTATTTTGGTGGAATAAATCACCCTAAAACCAAAGCTAAAAAATAGTTGTTATGACGACAATCAAAAAACCACTAACTGACCTTGACATTGCTCAAAGCGCAAAAATTGATCACATCAACAATATCGCCACAAAAATTGGTTTGAATGTTGATGACCTTGAACATTACGGAAAATATAAAGCGAAGCTGCCACTTAGTTTAATTAACGAAGACAAAGTTGCACAAAGTAATTTAATTTTAGTGAGTGCTGTTAATCCAACACCTGCAGGCGAAGGAAAAACAACAGTTTCGATCGGACTTACCGATGGATTAAATAAAATTGGTAAAAAAGCCATGGTTGTTTTAAGAGAACCATCACTTGGACCGGTATTCGGAATGAAAGGTGGAGCAGCCGGTGGAGGATATTCACAGGTAATTCCAATGGTTGATATTAATTTGCATTTCACCGGTGATTTTTCTGCTATTGAAAAAGCAAATAATTTATTATCGGCATTGATAGATAATAATATTCAAAACAAAGTAGGAAATTTAAATATCGATCCGCGTACCATTGTTTGGAAACGTGTAATGGACATGAATGATCGTTCACTTAGAGATATTGTTATAGGTCTTGGTGGAACAGGAAACGGAATCCCTCGTGAAACAGGATTCAACATCACTGCCGCTTCTGAAGTAATGGCTATTCTTTGTCTTTCAAAAGATTTTCCTGATCTGAAAAAACGTTTAGGAAATATTTTTATTGGATATACATTCGACAAACGCCCTGTATTTGCACGCGAGTTAAAAGCCGAAGGCGCTATGGCAATTTTGTTGAAGGATGCTATTAAACCCAACCTTTGTCAAACGCTTGAAGGAAATCCCGCAATTATTCACTGCGGTCCGTTTGCGAATATTGCGCAAGGAACAAATTCAATTGTTGCAACCAAAATGGGAATGTCGTTAAGCGATTATGTTGTTACTGAAGCAGGTTTCGGTGCTGACCTTGGTGCTGAGAAATTTTTAGATATTAAATGTCCGGTGGGTGGATTAAAACCAAAAGCATTGGTTATAGTTGCAACGGTTCGTGCGCTTCGCCATCACGGTGGTGCCAAGCCCGATGAATACAATACACCAAACATGGAGTATATCAAAAAAGGATTCGAGAATTTAGAAAAGCATATTGAGAATTGTAAAAAATTTGGATTCAATGCCGTTGTTGCGTTGAATAATTTTTACACCGACTCAGACGAAGAAATTAAGTATGTGCAAGAGAAATGTGCAAGTTTAGGTGTTAAAGCAGTTGTTTCAAAAGGCTGGGGTGATGGTGGAAACGGAACCATGGATCTTGCAAAAGCAGTAGTTGAAGTAATTGAGAGCGGAAAGAACAACTACAAACAATTGTACGATTGGAATTTGTCGGTTGAAGATAAGATCAAAACTATTGCTACAGAAATTTACGGAGCAGATGATGTTACCTATTCCCCAAAAGCAAAAAATCAAATGAAGGATTTTGCAAAATTAGGTTTTGATAAATTCCCGATCTGTATGGCAAAAACTCAAAAGTCTTTTTCAGAAGATGAAAAGCGTGTGGGTCGTCCTACAGGATTTAAAATTAATATTCGTGAATTTGAAGTAGCGGCAGGAGCAGGATTTCTTGTGGCGATAGTTGGTGAAATGATGCGTATGCCGGGATTACCTGTAATACCTGCATCAGAGGGAATGGATATTGATGATAACGGAAACATTACAGGATTGTCATAATGGAAGTAAAACTTTATAACGGTGTTATTTTTAACGGAAAAGAGTTCTCTGAAACAGAGGACTATATTTCCATTGAAGTAGCGTTAAGTATTTCCGTGAATAAAGTTCCTTTCACCGTTACTATGCAAACTCCCGGCAATGAAATTGATCTTGCAAGAGGATTGCTATTTACCGAAGGTATTATCATCAACAAAAATTGTGCGCCTGTTGTAGAAGTTATTTCAAAAAATAAAGAAGGTTTTATTGATGCGATAGATGTTCAGGTAGCTGAAGAATTCATTGCAAAAGATTTTGCAGGAACGCGAAATGTAATTTCAGCTTCTTCCTGTGGTGTTTGTGGTAAAACATCGTTGGATGAAGAAGGTGAACGTACGCATGTGGTGAATTCGCAAAAACTTAGTGGAAATTTGGTTTCTAAGATGTTTGAAAAGATAAGCGAAGGTCAGTTGAATTTTAAAAAAGCGGGCG
>JAYUZA010000534.1:0-3431 GCA_043752145.1 Flavobacteriales bacterium | reverse complement strand
ACTATTCCAAAGACAGTATTAAGGTGCCTGATTCATTAAAATTCTATACCCAAATAAACAAGCGTTTGGTTTTTGGTGGCGGTGGAATTATTCCTGATGTGTTTGTTCCTGTTGATACTACCGAAAATTCGGTATATTTTGGTCAGTTATGGCGCAAGGGAGCATTCAATAATTTTTGTTTGGAGTACGTTGACAAAAACCGTGAAATGTTTAAGAAAAACTACCCAACATTTGAATCTTTCAGAAATAAATTTGTGGTGGATAAAAAGTTAATGGATGAGTTTATTGCCTTTGGCGAAAAAGAAGGCGCTAAATTTGTGGAGAAAGATTTTATTACTTCTAAACGAATTATTGAAGTTCGTTTAAGGGCTACCATCGCGCAAAACATTTGGGATTATAAAGCGTTTTACCCGATCATTAATGAATTGAATAATTCGTTGAAGAAAGCGGTTGATGCGATCAATGGAAGTAATTTTAAGGAACTTAAGATTGTTTATTGATTTCAAATTGTGAAATGTAGGGTATGATAGCTAAACCCAGGATATTTATCTGTTTGAAATTTAAACATCTGAAATTTTTTGCGTTCTTTTTTTTGCCTATGGTTGTTTGTGGCCAAACCGGATTCTCGTCTCGTATCTTAGACACAACAAGCATCGATTCACTTGCGTTTATTGAACCACAATCTTCGCATGGAAGATATGAAGCATGTTATTCACAGGGTGAATTATGCAGAATATTCATTGATCATATAGGAAACTCAAGCGGGACAACTATTTATCATCTTGAAAAGGGTGAATTGAAGGTTTATGAGTCGGCTTATGAAGGTTATGGCCCTAGAATTTCAAACTATTCTACATGTTATTTTGAAAATGGTAAAATGGTAAAATGGAACACATTTAATGATTATCCAAAGAATTACCAGATTAAAGAAAAAAAGAAATCAAAATCAACGAAAAAAAATAGATCTGTAGAAGAAAAGCAGCAACCAAATGAGGACGTAAATAGCCCCGAGTTTAAACAGAAGGAAGAGCAGGTGTTGAAAATTTTTGATATTGAACTGGAAACTATAAAAATCAAAGGACTGGAGCTAAGAAAAAAAACGCATCCAAATTATTTTCTACTACAAGGCAAATGGCAGAACGAAAAGGACAAGACAAATTTTCTGGTTTTTGAGGATAATATCAAGAAGGAGATTGGTAGTGAGATGAGTAGTTTGGAAACTGAGAAGTTTATACTTTCTGACGAATGTAGAAATAGTGCAGGTACAAAATACCCGGATGATATTGAATTGGATCGTTATATTTCATGCAAGGAATCGAACGTATGCTGGTATATTTATACACTTAATGAAGAAAGGTTGACTTTAATGTACTTACCAAATGGTAATTTTTTACATTATAGCCGGTTAAAAGAATGATTTAGGCAACAGGATTTCAATTTTAATTATTATTGCTTACTTTTTTAAGGCTCTTGAATATTGTTGATAATGGGTTCCCATTCTGACTTCAAACTTTAAAGGATTTTTTTGCCTTCCGAGATGAATTTTTACTTCTTAAATCTCACTTCTCAAATCTTACTTGTATTAAAAGTTCCAAAGCCCTTTTAATTTCAACATCTGTTCAAGAACATCTCTCACACAACCATGTCCGCCTTTAAATGGTGAAACATAATTAGATATTACTTTTATTTCTTCTACTGCATCGTTTGGCGCAATAGCAATTCCCGCTTTTTTCATCACGGCAACATCGGGCATATCATCGCCCATATACAGGATCTCCGAATCGGTTAAATTATTGGTCTTTTTATATGCTTCGTAAATCGGTAATTTATCATGTGCCTGTAAAAACACATCGGTAACACCCAAATAATTCATGCGTTCTTTTACCACGGTATTATTTCCACCGGTTATAACGGCAATGCGAATTCCTTGATTTACGGCAAACTGAATGGCAAAGCTGTCGCGAACGTTCATTGTTCGTACAAACTCGTTAGGAGGCAATAGAAACACGGTGCCATCGGTTAAAACCCCGTCAAAATCAAGAATAACAGTGGTTATGTGTTGAAGTTGCTGTTTGTAATTGCCTTCTTTCATATATGCAAGGTAACACTTTTGTGACAATATTCCTTTTGCCTTTTACTGTTGATATTTTTGTGTTAACCTTTTGCCTTTTGCCTTATGCCTTTTGCCTATTATAAATATATTCGTGCCGTGATTTACGGAGCAATAGATATAGGTTCAAATGCAGGTCGGTTATTAATTGGCAATGTTGTTGAAACACCTAAAGGAGTTACCGTTAAAAAAATTCTTTTAACGCGTGTTCCTTTAAGGTTGGGCGAGGATGTGTTTACTGATAAAAAGATCTCGAAGGAAAGGCTTAAAAAACTCATCAAGACCATTCGTGCCTACAAAAATTTAATGGATGTTTACGATGTTTCGTATTACAAAGCGGTTGCAACAAGTGCTATGCGCGAAGCGGAGAACCGTAAAGAGGTTATACGGGAAGTAAAGAACGAAACGGGCGTTGAATTAGATATTATTGATGGCGAAACCGAGGCTGAGATCATTTTCTCCAACTTCACGACTCAAAAACTGGATAGATCAAAAAATTATCTCTACATCGATGTAGGTGGTGGTTCAACCGAAGTTTCATTGCTCACCAAAGGCGAAAAAGTTGCCTCACGTTCGTTTAAGATAGGCACCATTCGCATGTTAAAGGATAAGGTAGCCGATGAAAAATGGATCGATATGAAGAACTGGCTCAAGGAATTAAATGTGAAGGATAATTTAATGGCCATTGGAACGGGTGGGAATATTAACCGTGTTTTAAAAATTCACAAAACCGAATCAAATATATTGAACTATGCCGAAATTAAAAAGGTACAGGCGTATATAGCTTCGTACTCGATGGAGGATAGGGTTGATGTTTTAGGCCTTCGTCCGGATAGGGCCGATGTTATATTGCCTGCAACCGATATTTATCTGGCCATTATGAAATACGCGGGTGTGAACGAGATGTTGATCCCTAAAATTGGTCTTACCGATGGATTGATATATAGTTTACATTTAGAGACGGCCAAGAAGTAGTCTAAAAACGGATTAGTCGTAGATTTCAAATATAAAATTTCAAATTTCAAATATCTTAAATCCTCAAAAGCATGCCAAGAATATTAATCATTGATGACGAAAAAAGTATCCGTAAAACTTTACGTGAAATTTTGGAGTATGAAAAATATCAGGTGGATGAAGCTTCAGATGGAGTGGAAGGAGTTGCTATGATTCAAAAAGAGAAATACGATATTGTGTTGTGTGATATTAAAATGCCAAAAATGGATGGCATGGAGGCTCTTGATAAAATTATGCAACTATCGTCCGATACACCCATTGTTATGATCTCCGGACACGGAAATATTGAAACCGCTGTTGAAGCCGT
>JAYUZA010000533.1:0-3435 GCA_043752145.1 Flavobacteriales bacterium | reverse complement strand
CACCTGAAAAAATCGATCGGGATGGTCCTTTTCAAAGGCATCCATTTTAAGTGATCCCGTTAAATCGGCACAAAGGGCCACAACGTTAGGATTTGTTTGTCCAAGAACTGATAAACCCTCGCCAAATCCGCTGCGGGTATCTTTCTCATTTTGTACAATAATTTGTTCCATCTAAGTATTACAGGTTTAAAGTGGTTGTTTGGGTCGATGTAATGGTAAAATTCTTATCAATGGTATAAATGGTCTTTTTACTCTTTTTAGTCCTGAAAACAATTTTATATTTTCCCGGTTGTAATGCAAACTCCTGCGATTTTACTTCGCTGTTAATGTTACACACGAATTTTTGTTTTCCGTCTTCCAGTAACATGATGGTAGCATATCCCGGATTAATAGTTCCCAGTTTCAGAACTCCGGGATTCAATATCTCAATAGGATAATTGGTGCTTTGCTTTATTTCAACGTTCGAAATATAAATGCGCGGCAACGTTAATATTTCCAGATCATACGTACCAACAATGTATTTTTCCATTTGACCGATATACTGAACGTGCAGGGTTTTCATATCGCCTTTTTTGCGTACAATGGTTGGTATATTGCTTAAATATTTTGCATTGCTTTTTATTTTAAGATCCAAAGTTCCTTGAGGCGTGCTGATCTCAATAATATTGTGAATTCCCGGCTTAAGCGTAATGTTCTCTTTTGTTACTTCGGGTATTGTATGCACCACAATTTTATAGGTTGACACGGCATCCAACGAAAGTGTATCGGGATAACCAAACTTGTTAATGGTGTGCTCATAATGGTAACGTTCCTTACCGGTTTTTTGATCGTAAATGGAGAATGCAACATTCGTTTCGGTGGGTTTGCTGTAAATATCATTTAAATTTACCTGAACGGTTGTATTGTTTACTGCCTGATCAATTACGACCTTCAAAGTGTTTTTAAATGAATTTTCATTCGAGGCATCGAATACAGTTCCGATACATTCCAACTGATTCAAATAGGAAAGATCCAAACCCACACCAATTACAAATGGACGCACACTTACGCCTTTTGAACGAAGCGCTTTGGCAATGGCACAAGGGTCACCATCGCAGGCTTCAATTCCATCAGTAATAAGCACTATCACGTTATTGCAATCCTTACATTCGGGAAAATCGGCACCCGCCTGTTCTAACGAATAGGCAATAGGCGTTGTTCCTTTCGGATAATTGTATTTTATTTTTGATTTAATGTCCTCGTGATTTCCTTTGCCGAACGGAACCTCCAGTTTCGAGTCCTTGCAATCCTGGTAATCGGGGCGCAGGGGCGATTGGTGCCCGTATAACCTCAAAGCAATTTCAACATCCGGAACACCTTTTAAAGAGTCTACCGAATTAAGCATTAATCTTTTTGCAATAGCAATACGCGTACTGGTTTCCCAGGTTGCGTTCATTGAATTCGAGAAATCGAAAATGAATAGTAAACGCGTTAATTTCTTCCCAGGAGTCTGAGCATTCGACAAACCTGCCACTAGAAAAAATAATATCGTCAGCTAAATTTTCACAATAAGTTTGAATATTTTAAGTACGATTTCAGAAGTAAGAAGTTAGAATAGAATCTCACTCGAGAACCAGATCGAAAAACAATATTTTCTACTATAACTATCATTTAGAAAATTTTGCTGTAATAAGTGATTTTGAAAATATTGCAGTCAATTCATTTGCTTCTTTCCATATGGGCTTAATCAATTTTGAATCTACAAGCTCTGATTCTTCCAAAAGTTCAAGCCAAAAACACGATTCACCTGCCTCTTCTAATACTATATTTAATTTGCATGCGAAATCTTGTTTTGATTTAGCTCTGCAAGCAGCTCTGTAATTTGCCCCAACAGAAGTTGCTGACCTTAATAATTGATCGCCAATTATCCAATAAACCTTTTTTTCAGGAAAGGTTTTAACCAGATTCACCACTGTTATGGCAAATTTTTTAGTCCTTGTTTTTAAATCGAATGAACTCATTCTTTACTTTTTTTATTGTGCTTTTTATTCTAACTTCTGAAATCTTACTTATAACTTCTCAATTTTTTCTTTTCTAGTAGTCTTCCAGTTTTTCTTTCGCATCAAGAAATAATTGAGCTAACGCTTTCTCGGTTTGTTCTTTGTTTGGCGGTGAGCCATGCCATTTATGTGTTCCCATCATAAAATCAACGCCCATTCCCATCTCTGTCTTCATAATTATCATGATAGGTTTGCCTTTTCCTGTTAACGTTTTTGCATGGGTTAGAGTTGCAATAACCTCGTCCAAATTATTTCCGTCCATTTCCAATACATTCCATCCAAAAGCATGCCACTTGCCTTTTATGTCTCCTAAGGAAAGTACTTTTTCACAATCACCATCTATCTGGCGGCCGTTATAATCAATGGTCGCGATTAAATTATCGATCTTATTATGTGCTGCGTACATAGCCGCTTCCCAAATTTGCCCTTCCTGCATTTCGCCATCACCATGCAAACTAAATACAAGCGTATTTTCTTTATTAAGTTTTTTTGTGATAGCTGCTCCAATGGCGGCCGATAAACCTTGTCCCAACGAACCACTGGCAATACGTATACCTTCCAAATGTTCGGCCGTAGCAGGGTGACCTTGTAAGCGACTATCCAATTTTCTAAAAGTAGCTAATTCACTTACTTTAAAATAACCGTTACGCGCCAATACACTATACCAAACGGGAGAAATGTGTCCGTTAGATAAAAAGAAAAGATCATCTCCTTTTCCATCCATGGTAAATTTTTTCGGGTCGTGTTTCATCACCTTAAAATATAAGGCTACAAAATATTCAACACAACCAAGCGAACCGCCCGGGTGACCACTTTGCACAGCTGCAACCATGCGAACGATATCGCGTCTAACCTGCGTACATAATTCTTTTAAATTTTCCATTTGATGTTTTAAGGCGACTAAAATAAAATGGAAATGGTCTTGGGAAATGCAATACAATCAACATCGGGGAAATAATGCTAACATATGAGACATCGGACACCAGACATCTGACATCAGAAAATTGACGATTTATAAGCAGTATCATTTTTTAAACTCTGATTTACAGGTTTTTAACAAATCTTCATTTGTAGAAGGGTTACTTTTCCTTAAATTTGGTATAAATTATTGGTTAACATGCAAAACCAACTTATTAGCGCAGAAGACGAAATAGCACAATTAAAGCTTGGCAACGAGTTTTTGTACCGGAAAATTTACAAAGAAAATTTTCCGCTTGTGATGAAATTGATTCTATCGAACCATGGCGATGAAGAGGATGCACGTGATATTTATCAGGAAACGTTCATTGTGTTTTATGAAAAATTAAAACAGGACGACTTTCAACTCACGTGCGCAATTCCGACTTACCTGTATTCGGTGGCGCGTAATTTATGGTATAAACGTTTGCGAAAACTG
>JAYUZA010000532.1:0-3440 GCA_043752145.1 Flavobacteriales bacterium | reverse complement strand
TATTCTATAAAATAAAAAAACCTTGACTTCGTCAAGGTTTTTGGTAGCGAAAGAGGGAATCGAACCCTCGACCTCAGGGTTATGAATCCTGCGCTCTAACCATCTGAGCTACCTCGCCAAGTCAATTTTGGATTTCAAATTTGAAATTTCAAATTGATTTTAGGGCTGCAAATATAGTAGTTTTTCAGAAAGCCTAAGTTTTTTTTGAACAGTGTGATTTTCAGTTAAATTTAGCCTATATTAGCAAAAAACTCATTATGGTAATGACCGGCTACATCAACGTTGAATTTGAATATATGTTAAGAACATCAAACAAAGTTCTTTACACCTTTCTTTCCACACCCGATGGCTTACAGGAATGGTTTGCCGATAAAGTGAATTTTAGCGGAGGGGAATTTGAATTTGCCTGGGATGACGAAAATGCCAAAGCCAAATTGGTTAATAAAAAAAACAACGAGTCCATTAAATTTGAGTTCACCGATGAAGAAAGAAAAGGCAATACACTAGAGTTTAAGATCAATACCGACCCACTTACCAAAGAATTAGCTCTTCATATTTCCGACTTCTGCCTTAAAGAAGAGGAAAAAAGCAATAAACAGCTTTGGGATTTTTTAGTTAATAATCTAAAAACAAAATTGGGCGCCTGATCCTGCGTTGTAGCCTTTACTTACCTTTGAGGCTTGAAGAAACTCACTACCCTATTAATTAAGAACTATCTGGGGCCTTTCCTGGCCACATTCTTCATTGCAATGTTCTTCCTTGTAATGCAATTTTTATGGCGTTATGTGGATGACTTGATGGGCAAAGGCCTTGATTTTACTGTAATAGCCGAGTTCATGTTCTACGCTTCCTTAAGCTTAGTTCCAATGGCTCTGCCATTAGCAATACTACTTTCTTCCATCATGACCTTTGGGGCCTTGGGCGAAAGCAACGAATTAACTGCCATGAAAAGTGCCGGACTTTCGCTTTTCAAGATCATGCGACCTATAACCTACTTTATAATTGTTGTCTCTATTGGTGCTTTCGCTTTTGGAAATTATACCTGGCCCTGGGCTAATTTAAAATGGAAAACACTTTATTGGGAAATTCTTGAAAGTAAACCGGGAATACAGATAACCGAAAAATTATTTTACAGCGAGATCCCGAATTTTACCATTCGTGTAAATAGTAAATCGGACGATGGAAAAATATTGGAAGACATCATGATTTACGATTACCGTCATCCCTTTGAGATGCGTAAACGCGATGTACGTGCAAAACAAGGAAAAATTTTAAAATCAAACAATCCTTCATACATGTTGTTTCATATGGACGATGGGGTAATGTATAACGAGGAACTCGATGGCAAAATGAGAGGCGCATTCCCTTTCAGCACATGGACCTTTGAAAGCGCTAATATGAAATTTGATATTTCGGGCTTCAAATTAAGCCGTGGCAATGAGGATCTGTTTAAAGACAGTTATGAAATGCTCAATATTTTTCAAATAAATACAGTTACCGACTCATTGAAAAAAACATTGGCCATACGTCAAAACGACCACATGGCTAATATCAAATACCGACATTTATATTTCCGGCCAAAAATAGCCGTTGCCAACAAACATGCCCGTTATCAGGATTCCATTGATATGAATAACGCTATGGCACTTGCGCGATTAAAGGCTATGGCAAACAATGAACAAATTCAACAAACCCCAAACCCTGTACAAATAAAAAACCCGGCTATTGCCAATACAAAATTCCAGCCGGCCATTGATATTTGCACGAATTCAATTATGACGATTGAAAATTCGATGAACGAAACCTTTATGCGTGAAGATGCCCTGAACAAATATTCGATCGAATGGCACCGTAAATTCACACTCCCTTTTGCTTGTATCGTTATCTTTTTTATTGGCGCGCCTTTAGGGGCAATTGTGCGAAAAGGTGGTTTGGGAACACCCATGGTGATTTCAGTGCTCTTGTTTTTACTCTATCACATATTAACCATTACAGGTGAAAAAATGGCAAAATCAGGAACGGTCGAACCACTTACCGGCATGTGGTTTAGTGCGTTTATACTAACACCGATAGGATTAATGCTAACCTGGCTGGCCGCAAAAGAATCGAACCTTATGCAGATAAAAACTTATTTTGGTTACTTTGGCAGAATATTCAGATTAAGAAAAAAAACCACGCGCTAAAATGAAATTATCGGTATTACAATTATGCAATAAACCCCCTTTTCCACCCATTGATGGAGGATGCATTGCCATGAATACCGTAACCAATGGCTTAATTAATGCCGGTTGCAGCGTAAAAGTACTGACCATTGAAACCTCAAAACATAAATTGGATTTTTCCAAGCTTCCAAAAGAATACACTGAAAAAACAGGAATTGAAAGTGTTTTTGTTGATACAGCCATTAATTTGGTTGACGCTTTTTCGGCACTCATTACATCCGACTCCTATAATATAAGCCGGTTTTTCAGTCCCGATTTCGACCGTAAATTAATTGAGGTCTTAAAGAAAACAAAATTTGATATTGTTCATGTTGAGAGTTTGTTTATGACACCTTATATTGGGACCATTAGACGTACTTCCAAAGCAAAAATCGTTTTACGATCACATAACCTGGAATACATTATTTGGGAGAATCTTGCCAGAGGAACAAAAAATTTTCCAAAAAAAACGTACCTCAAAATACTTTCATCGCAACTTAAAAAATATGAATTAGGTGTTTTAAAAGATGTTGACGGCATTGCAACCATCAGCTCCGAAGACTATAAAAAATATATTTCATTTAAGGCGTCAAAACCCATCATCAATATTCCGTTTGGAGTTGATCTAAAAAAGTACATTCCAGGTAAAGCTGTCATTGAACCAAATTCGGTATTTCATATTGGCGCCATGGATTGGGCTCCAAATGTTGAGGGCGTTGATTGGTTTTTGAAAGAAGTTTGGCCTTTGGTGCGTAAAAAAAATAAGAACTTAAAATTTTATCTTGCCGGTAAGGCAATGCCAAAAAAATACGCTAAGCTTGAGAATGACGGGATTTTTTGTTTGGGTGAAGTAAAAGATGCGCGCGCTTTTATGGACAGCAAGCTGTTAATGGTGGTTCCATTGCTTTCGGCCGGTGGTATTCGGGTTAAAATAATTGAGGGAATGGCAATGCAGAAATGCATTGTTTCAACAAAAACCGGAGCCGATGGTATTGATTATAAAAATGAGATCAATCTTCATATTGCCGATGCACCGCTTGATTTTGCAAATAAAATTCTTGAACTTTTTCAAAAAACAGAGGTCATACAACAAACTGCCGACCAGGCACGGTTTTTAGCGCAAAATCATTACGACAACGATTTGCTTTCACGCGACCTGCTCAACTTCTATTACTCAATAATTCCTTAACATGAAGATCGTTTACCTTGTATCGCGCATTCCTTACCCGCTCGAAAAAG
>JAYUZA010000531.1:0-3441 GCA_043752145.1 Flavobacteriales bacterium | reverse complement strand
GCCTCTGGGATTGATCCTGAACGAAATTATTTCCAATTCATTAAAACATGCGTTTGGCAACGGTAAAGGTGTAATTTCCATCAAGGCCGGTAAAAATGAAACCATGCATCATTTAATTATTACCGATAGTGGTAAAGGGCTTCAACATGATTTTGACATAAACATACACGCCAATCTTGGAATGCAACTTATACAGATCCTGTGCGAACAAATTGATTCTACACTGGAAATTGGAAATAAAAATGGGGTAGTGGTGGAGATGAAATTTTAAAACGCTAATTACGTTTGTAAAACTTAAATCCGCCCTCTGTGTAAATCAATGTAAAGGCATCACCCTTCAGATCCAAAAAATTTTCATTGATCTTAGTAACAAAATACACCGGCTTATCTACATTACCGTAAAGTAAAAACTGCTCGTCCTGGCGCTCCTTGTTTTTTGTATTGGGAACCTTAAAATAAAAATAATGTGCATAGCTTTTGAAACCGAGCGGAAGCACATAAACATCTTCTTTTTTCATTCTTTCGTAAAAACGTATGGCCGAATCCTGACTATGTTGTTCGATCTTGGGAACAACCGTTCGTAGAAATCCCAAGAGGACAAAACCGGTAACCAATACCTGGAGGCTTAAGAAGCCGAAAATATTGTTTCGTTTCAGCATTAAATATCCGGCTACGATACCTAAGGCAAAAATAATTCCAAAACCAATATACCATAATTGCCATTGAATATTTTGTTGCATACAGGCCACGGCAAATTTATCTTTTACATAGGGAATTATGGCTTCGCGGTATAAACCCGCTAACGGAACTCCGATCAAAATAAGGGAGAACAATAATCCTGAAATAAGAAAAATAATGATCATCGACTTTGAAACACTTACCGCTTTAAATTTACGGTACATGAAAATGGCTGCGCAAAAACTCATGGGCAACCAACACATGCTGCTGTAATGAACGATTTTTGTTTTTACAATGGTAAATAAGATCATGACCACCCAAAACAGGATCATCATCCATTTGGTAAAATTCATGGGCGCATCAAACTTATTGGCTCTGAATAAAGGGAAAGCAAAAACGCTTAAGGGAAAACATCCAATGAACACCACTAAAAAATGATAAAAGAATGGTTGTTCATGACCTGCATCGCCCGTAGTAAGTAAACGTATTTGGTATTGAATAAAATCGCCAAGGGTTGAAAATCCATTTTGAACTATTTCGGGTAAGATCCAAATAACAGTGATGGCCGCTGTAGAAAGTGTGAACAATAAAATATTTTTTACCGAACCTCTTTGTTTGAATTTTGTAACGATCAGGTAAACAAAATAGGTGAGCAGTATGAGTAATAACCCAACAGGCCCCTTAGTAAGAATGGCGAGTCCTGCAAAGACACCGCCAATTAACGCGTCTTTACCTTTTGCACCGTTAATGGTTTTTATAAGGTAATAAATACTGAGGAAAATAAATAAATTGAATATAGGATCAATTATGCCGCTTTTAAAATAGATGTGCGGTAAAAACGACATTAGGTATAACAAAGCCCATATTAAACCGAAATTGGGATCTATCAGTTTTTTGCCAATTCTATAAATGCACAATAAAGTGATAACACCAAACAATGCATTGGGAAACCGGGCGGCAAATTCATTGTCGCCAAAAATTTGCATGCTTGTACTTTGCAGCCACATGAACAAAGGAGGCTTTTCCCAAAAAGGCATGTAGTTTATTTGAACATGAAAATAATCGTGACTCACCATCATTTCACGACTCGACTCGGCAAAATTAATTTCATCCCAGTCAAATAAATGTATGTGACCTAAGAACGGGAAAAGAAATACCGATGCCAGAAGTATAATTATGAACGGAAAATACTTCGGGTTATATGCGAATAAGTTAAAGCGCATTATTTTCTAAACATACCGATTAAATTCTTGTTTAAAAAGCCAATGTTCTTTGATCGGGTATAAAGTTTATAGAACAATAGTGCGAATACGGTTCCGATAGCAGCACCGGTTAAAATGTCCTCCACAAAATGCTGTGCCAGATAAACGCGCGAATAAGCTACAGTAATTGCTAAAAATGCCAGTACGATCTGCAACAACGCAGGCTTTGCCAATGAAAGCATGACAATGAACGTAAAAATGAAAAAAGCGGTTAATGTATGGCCCGAGGGAAATGAATTTTCATGATTTATTGTTACACCGTTAACATAGTGGATCACTGTTCGGTTTTCCCAAAAATAATGATAAGGTCGGGGGCTGACAGCAAAAAAATAATACTTCATAATATACGAAACAACACCACACAAACCTAATCCCAGCAATGAAACAATGCCCGCCCCGAAGTTGTAGAATACAATGAGCAGAACACAAAGTACAACAGAGGTAATTCCGTCACCCAAATGCGTAGCGTATGAAAAAAACAGGTCAAGTGGTTCAGCGAACAATCCGTTCAAAATAAAAAAACTATGTCCCCCGGGATAAAGAAAAATGAGAGCAAGGCACATAAGAAGGAACATCACGATAAACGTAAAATAAAACGACCTATCTGCAACACGTCTTAACAAACTAATTTGGTTTTATGCGTTTAAACAATTTGCTTTTTACCAATCCTATTTTATTCAAAAAATAAAGATGCGAAACACGTAATACACCGAAACCGTATTTTGAACTGCGACTGAAATTTATGCTTGAAGCTTCTTCAAAATATTTTGTGGGACAGGTAATTTCGGCTATTTCATAACCGGCATAGCAAATTTGGCCCATAAATTCATTATCAAAAACAAAATCGTCTGAATTAGCGTTATAGTCGATACGGTTCAATACTTCTTTTTTATATGCGCGATAACCTGTATGATACTCCGATAATTTTTGACGCATTAAAATATTTTGTGTTAGTGTAAGCCATCGGTTGGCAACGTACTTCCACAAAGGCATTCCTCCTTTGCGTGCACCGCGTCCTAAAATGCGCGAACCAATTACAACGGGATAAACATCGTTCGCCAGTAAATATACCATTGAGTGGATCAGTTTTGGCGTGTATTGGTAATCGGGATGGACCATGATAATAATATCGGCACCAATTTCCAGTGCTTTATTATAGCAGGTCTTTTGATTTCCGCCATACCCCTTATTTACTTCGTGAACAATTACATGATGAATGCCAAGTTTGCGGGCTACTTCGGCTGTATTATCACGGCTTCTATCATCAGTCAAAATAACTTCATCCACTACGTCAAACGGAATCTCATTCCAGGTTTGTTCAAGTGTTTGAGCCGCGTTATAAGCCGGCATGATGACAACAACTTTTTGACCTTTTATCATTTAGTCAGGGTTTATTCTTAGTTTGGCACGCAATTTACTTAAAAATACGTTTAAGAACCGAGTAACCCTGTTTTGATTATATCGTTAATATTAAGAAATGAGATCAATGAATAAATTCGCT
>JAYUZA010000530.1:0-3441 GCA_043752145.1 Flavobacteriales bacterium | reverse complement strand
CAATTACTGTTTCTCCCTTAATAACAATGTACTTACCAAGGTGAGCCTTAACTAAAGCTTCCTTATTATTTAAGAAGTATTGAAATTCCTTTTCTAACATATTACAAATTACGTAAATTTTTAGATATAGTTTGTCATGATTTCGTTAAACTATACAAATTGCGTAGAAATACGTGAATTTTACGTATTTATACGTTCATTTTCCTTATTTAATCTAGACCATTACATTCCCTCTCACATTCCAGATAGCCTCAGGTTTATCCTGAGTTTCTCCCTTTTTTACTTTAGGGTTAGCTATATGCAAGATGTTGCATTTTAAGAATATTGCAGAATAGCTTAGATACACCAAAGGTCATTTCTTCACATAGCGGCTCAGTAATTTAGCCCTTACATCATTTAGGTTATATCCTTTAGCGTGTAACAACACCAGGTAATGGTACATAAGGTCGGCAGCTTCGCCAATAAATAATTCTTTATCATTGTCTTTTGCTTCTATCACTAATTCCACAGCTTCTTCACCAACTTTTTGCGCGATCTTGTTTATGCCTTTGGCAAAAAGTTTGCTCGTATAGGATGATTCTGACGGATTCTTTTTTCTATCGGCAATAATGGCTTCCAATTTAGGGATGATGCCTTTAAGCGGATCGATGGTGGTTTGCGCAGCTACATTTTTTTCATTGAAACATGTATCGTAACCCTTATGACAAACAGGACCAACGGGTTTTGCGTAAATAAGCAACGAATCGTGATCACAATCTTCTTTAATCTCTACAACATTCAGGAAATTTCCCGATTGTTCACCTTTGGTCCATAAACGTTTATTTTTACGGCTGTAAAAAGTCACTTTTTTTGTGTCGATGGTTTTTTGATAGGCTTCTTTGGTCATGAAACCTAACATCAAAACATTTTTTGTGTCAGCGTCCTGAACAATGGCGGGAATTAACCCGTTTAATTTTTCGTAATTTAATTCACTCATGATAGTCGTGCGGGAATTTGGTTTTTTATCAATTGGTTCTTCAAGTCAAATATATCAATTTCTTTAAAGTGGAAAACACTTGCAGCCAAAGCCGCATCAGTAGTGGTTTTGCTGAATAATTCAACAAAATGTTCAATGCTTCCGGCTCCACCCGAAGCTATAATTGGCACAGGTAGTTCAAGACTTAGCTTAGCCAATGCTTCTAAAGCAAAACCTTTTTTGGTTCCGTCATGTTGCATTGAAGTGAATAAAATTTCACCGGCTCCTAAACTAACGGCTTGCGCACACCAGCTAAATAATTCCAGTTCTGTTTCAATTTTTCCACCACCAATAAATACTTTCCATTGGTTGTTCATATAATTGGCATCAACGGCAAGAACTATGCACTGACTCCCGAATTTATCGCTTAGCTGCTTTATTAATTCAGGGTTTTTAACGGCTGCTGAATTGATGGATACTTTATCGGCACCTGCTTTCAATAATAATTCAACATCTTCAACCGAATTAATTCCACCGCCAACGGTAAAGGGAATATTGATGTTTGCCGCTATTTTAGTAACCAGTTCGGCAAATGTTTTTCGCTTTTCATTGGTTGCGGTTATGTCCAAAAAAACCAATTCATCGGCTCCGTTTTGCGCATAAAATTTTGCCAGTTCAACAGCATCACCCGCATCGCGTAAATTTTCAAAATTCACACCTTTTACGGTCCTGCCGTCTTTAATATCCAAACATGGTATGATTCGTTTAGCGAGCATTGACAATGAATTTATTTAATTCTTTCAAACTTATTTTTCCTTCGTAAATAGCTTTACCAATAATAACACCCGCTAATTTTTGTTCGGCACATTTTTCAACATCGTTCATTCCGGCAACGCCACCACTGGCGATCAATTGAAGCGATGGATTTTTTTCCATTATTTCAGCATACAGATCAAAATTAAGTCCTTCCAGTTTTCCGTCTTTTGAGATATCGGTACAAATTACTTCGGTAATGCCAAGCGGAAGATATTTTTCCATCAACGCATCAATATTCATGACCGATTGCTCTGTCCATCCACTAACGGCAACCATTTTGTTTTTTACATCGGCACCTAAAACGATTTGATCAGGATATTTTTTAATCCATTGTATGAATAGTTCGGGATCTTTTACAGCGATACTTCCTCCGGTAATTTTTTTAGCACCGCAATTGAAAGCAATTTCCAGATCTTTATCGGATTTTAATCCGCCACCAAAATCGATGATGAGATTTGTTTTATTGGCTATGGTTTCAAGAACTTTCCAGTTAACAATGCTTCCTGTTCTTGCTCCATCTAAATCGACCAAATGCAAATACTGCAAACCATTGTCCTCAAATTCCAGGGCAATTTCCAACGGATTTGCGTTGTAAATTTTTTGCGTTGAATAATCACCTTCGGTCAACCGAACGCATTTACCATCAATAATATCAATTGCAGGAATAATTCGCATTTGATAAAATTAAAGATTATGATTGGAACAAAGGGAATTTATTTGATGAGAAAAGCCCTTATTTTGAGTTGCGTTTTAGCGGGCCTGGTATTTGAAGTGATGGTTACGATCTTTTCCTGATACTCTTCCTGCAAAGCAGGTTTATAAACCACTTGTATTTTGGCCTTTTTGCCGGGTGGAATAGGTTCGCGTGGATACTCGGGAACGGTACAACCACAGGAACCGGTAGCATTGTTTATTTGCAATGGCTCGGTTCCTGAGTTTTCAAATTCAAATTCGCAGGTATTGGTCGAGTTTTGTTTTATTTTTCCAAAATCATGGATCAGATTATCGAAATGAATTGACGTGAGTTTTCCCCCTGTCTCAACATTATTTTCTATGGACGAATTTTGAGGATCGCCAGTTGAATTCGATTTCTTATCAGAAAAAACTAAAAGATAGGTTATAATAATACCTGTTACGGCAATTATTCCCAAGAGAACCAATTTGATATTTTCTTTCATAAATGCTTACGAAAAGAGTGAATATGACAGATCAGTTATGTATTAATCCCAACTGGCGCTGTATTTTTTCTTACCAAAACCGCCACGGTCCTTACCAAAGCTTTTGCCCTTGTTAGCTCCACCGCTTGAGTTAGAACTGCTGCTGCTACTACTACTGCTGCTGCTATTACTGCTGGTACTATATTTCTTGGTGCCACCACCGCCACCGTAAGAACGTGAACGGTTTCCACCGCCACCACTTCCACTGCTGCTTCCACCACCGCGATTTCCGCCTTTATAGCCTCCACCACTGTTTCCTTTGTAGCCACCTCCGCCACCACCGCTGCCGGCTTCGCGTTTTTCAGCTATTTCAATACGTAAACGTTTGCCTTCCCATTCCTGATTTTGAAAGCTTTCAAAAATAGCTTTCGAAACTTCAGTTTTTACTTCTATAAATGAGAATTCATCTTTCATATCAATTCGTCCAACTTCGTTTGAACTTACATTTCCAAG
>JAYUZA010000529.1:0-3450 GCA_043752145.1 Flavobacteriales bacterium | reverse complement strand
AGAGGCCTTGGCTGATAATTTGATCAACGTATCATCACTCGCCCGCCAAATTCTCCCTGAGATCCGCGACAAAGTTAAGCGCGATGTGAAAGAAGCTGCCGTTGTAATGGCCATAAAACGCATGGAGCCCGGTGCATATCGCAAAATGCAATCGAAAATAAATAATTTTTTGATAAACATTGGCGATGTTGTTGTGCGAAGTAATTTGGCTGAATCAACTTATAGTAATTCATCCCGCTTATTTCAAAAACAAGCCGAACTTTTAAATAAAACAGCAACCAAAAAAGAATCGTTCTGCACCTTCTCACAAGGCGTGAACGAGTCTACCATTATTATAAGTAACGATCTGCTTGAAGAATTGGGTACTTTAATGGGAGGCGAAAATTGCGTAAGTTCAAATAAAGGATTATCGTCCATTACACTTAAATTGCCAAAAGAAAATACACAGATCTCGGGTATTTACTACTATATATTGAAGAAACTGGCTTGGGAGAATATTAATATTGTTGAGATTATTTCAACCACGCATGAGTTTACCTTAATTGTAAGAGACGAAGATATTGACCGTGCTTTCTCTATTATGATGCGTATCAAAAAACCATAATCACAGTTTTTCAATGCCTATATCAAAGCCTTTTTCTATTTTTGAAATGTGAAAGCCGTACTTTATTATATCGCATTACCGTTTCTTTACCTGTTGATGCTTATTCCCATACAGGTATTTTATTTTTTCAGCGATTTTGTATTTTTCCTGATATATCACGTGATCGGCTATCGCAAAAAAGTGGTCATCCAAAATTTGCGAAATGCTTTTCCTGAAAAATCCGACAAAGAAATAGCAACAATTACAAGGCGCTATTACAGGCATCTTTGCGATGTTTTTTTGGAGACCTTTAAAACTCTTACCATCCGCAGATCGGCTTTTCTCAAACGCTGTAAAGTATCTCCTCAGGCAAAAATTATTTTTGATGATTATTTTCAAAAAAAGATAAGTATTATAGCCGTTATGGGTCATTTTGGAAATTGGGAATGGGCCGTTAACGGTTTTAGCGCTACTTGCAATCATCAACTTTATGTTATTTATCACCCCTTGTCCAACGAATATTTTAACGGTACCATGCGCAAAATCCGAACACGCTTCGGGTCCAAACTCGTTAGCATGAACGATACGTTTAAGGAAGTGTTACGACAAAAAAATGAAATAAATGTATTTGCTTTTGCTGCCGATCAAACTCCATCGGATCCCGGAAATGCTTATTGGACCAAATTCATGAACCAGGATACTCCCGTTTTTTGGGGTACCGAACGCATTGCTCGAAAAATGAACGACCCGGTAGTGTACATTAGCGTTCAAAAAGTAAAAAGGGGACACTACGAGATCTTTGCCGAGACCCTTTTTGAAAATCCGAAGGATACGGCCGAAGGCGAAATTTCTGAAGCACATACCCGTAGATTGGAAAAAGACATCATTGAACATCCCGAATATTGGTTATGGAGCCATCGCAGATGGAAACATAAAAAACCGGTGAGCTGATCGCTTGAGATCATCCAAATCAAGAAGAACCGGATGCGCAGCTATTAACTTTATCTTGTTAACACCTCTCGTATTTCTATTTTTTTCATTCATGCGTACGCCTTAATTTAGTTTATTCCCCTTTTATGGGATACCAATTGATTTGGCACAAAAACGTAACATACTAAAAACACCCCTTGAACCGGAACCGAAAAAAAAACCGGAGAAAGAAATTATTGAAGAAAAAACAAAGAAGGAAAAAATAAATAAGCGAAAGTTAATTGACGATGATGATGAAACCGAAACCACGTCAAAACCAAAACGCAATTATTTTGCTTTTTTAAAAGACGAGCGATTCAAAAAGATAGTTGGTGTGTTTTTAATGCTGTGTTCGTTTTATTTTATGGTTGCATTTACTTCGTATTTATTCACCTGGCAACAGGACCAGGATAAAGCCGATTCTTATTCATTTTTTGGTTTGATATTCTCCAATGCCGAGCTAACCGTTGAGAACTGGTTAGGAAAATTAGGCGCTGCCGTTTCACATCTTTTTATTTTTCGTGGATTCGGTTTATCCTCCTACGTTTTTGTTTTGCTCAGTTTTGTTTTCGGATTTAAAATACTTACCGGAGTAAGTTTATTACCGATAAAACGATTGATACGCGTTTCAATTCTCCTCCTTGTACTCGTAAGTATTTCACTGGCCTATATTTTCAGAAATACCGATCTGCTTTTTGTGGGTGGTGCCTTTGGCTTTCATGTAAACGAATGGTTAATAGCCGCCATTGGAAAAGTAGGAACACTATTGCTTATCATATTTGCCCTTTTAGCCACATTCATTTTTTATTTCAATCCTTCGTTCAAACCAAACGAAGTTGAAGAAGTAGAGGAATTTGATGAGAACGGTGTAAAAGTTAACCGCATAAAAGTTGCAAGCACGGTTAACTCAACCTTTGCAAGCGAAAGTCATGAACAGGAAGCCGATGAATACAAAAAATATGTATTGAAACGTGACGAGGCCGATATAGACTTTAATGAATTGGAAAAGAAAATTGCCGATCCTGCCTATGAACCTGAAGAAATTATTGTTGAAGAAAAAATTGAAATAAAAGAAGACGCCATTATTCCTGATGATAATGTTGAAGTAAAAAACGAAAATGAAGTCGATTTTTCGACCGAAACGCCTTTTGAAAAGAAAGAGAAAACGAGTTTAGATGAAACTTTTTCGGTTCAGGTAAACAATGAAAAAATATTGCTGAGCGATGAAGAAATAAATGCTAAGCTGGAAGAATTTGGCGATTACGACCCTACCCTTGAATTATCGGATTTCAAATTGCCTTCCATTAACGAATTGGAAAATTACGGCAGCAATAAACTGGAAATTGATAAAGCAGAATTAGAAACAAATAAAAACAAGATCGTAAACACGTTAAAGAATTACGATATTGAAATTTCGCAAATAAAAGCTACTGTTGGTCCAACCGTTACGCTCTATGAAATTATTCCGGCCGCAGGTGTGCGCATTTCCAAAATTAAAAATCTGGAAGATGATATCGCTTTAAGCTTAAGTGCACTTGGTATTCGTATCATTGCCCCCATTCCCGGTAAAGGAACTATTGGCATTGAAGTTCCCAATTCGAAACCTGAAGTTGTTTCCATGCGCAGTTTAATTGCCAGCGAAAAGTTCTTGAATTGTGATATGGAATTGCCGGTGGCTTTAGGAAAAACAATTCAAAACGAAGTGTTTGTGGCTGACCTTGCAAAAATGCCGCATTTACTAATGGCCGGTGCAACAGGTCAGGGTAAATCGGTTGGATTAAATGCAATTCTTGTTTCTATTCTTTATAAAAAACATCCATCGCAGGTAAAATTTGTATTGGTGGATCCTAAGAAAGTTGAATTGACTTTATTCAATAAAATTGAGCGCCATTATTTAG
>JAYUZA010000528.1:0-3459 GCA_043752145.1 Flavobacteriales bacterium | reverse complement strand
TAAGGGGCGAAAATCTTAATTAGACAAGGGAGTTAATCGTTATTGGTTATTGGGGACAAACAGGGTGTGTTAGGATTATGCATTCGTTCTTTGTGACTTAATTTTCTCGCGTCTCACGTCTCATATCTCACGTCTTTTAACTAAATTTGTTCCATGATTATTTATAACGTAACCGTAAACATTGAAGAGGATATTCATGCCGAATGGGTGAATTGGATGCGCACAGTGCATATACCCGATGTATTAAAAACCGGTTGTTTTCACGAAGCACGATTTACACGTGTAATGTTTAAAGAAGAATTAGGAATTACATATTCCACACAATATTTATGTGACAGTGAAAAAGTGCTGCAACATTATGCCGATAATTTTGCTCCGGCCCTTCAAAAGGATTTCAAAGATAAGTATGATGGAAAATTCAACGTTTTTAGAACGATGTTGGAAGTTGTGGATGTTTTGGTTGTTAATTAGCAAATGAACGTTAAACCTAAAAAACACCTCGGTCAGCATTTCTTGCACGATGTACGTATTTGCGAACGCATTGCCGGTTCGGTTTCAACGAATGGTTCTCAAAACATTTTGGAAATTGGTCCGGGTACGGGGGCATTGACCAAAAAATTAATTCCCATATTTCCTCAGCTAAAAGTAATTGATATCGATACTGAATCCATTGCGTTTTTGAAAGAGAATAATATTGTGCCTTCCGAAAATATTATTGAAGGCGATTTTTTACAAACCGAACTGAGTACTTATTTTAAAGGTGAAGAATTTATTGTGGTGGGAAATTTTCCGTACAATATTTCATCGCAAATTCTTTTTAAAATTTACGAGCAAAAAGAGTTGATCCCCGAAATGGTGGGCATGTTCCAAAAGGAAGTGGCCAAACGCATTGTAAGTGGACACAACAATAAAGATTACGGAATTTTATCGGTATTGATTCAAGCTTTTTATGATTGCAGTTATTTGTTTACGGTGAACGAAGGTTCATTCAATCCACCACCCAAGGTAAAGAGTGGTGTTATAAAACTTGTGCGCAAAAATGATCAGAACATACAGTGCGATGAAAAAATATTTTTGCGTGTAGTAAAAACAGCATTTAATCAGCGTAGAAAAACATTGAAGAACAGTTTGTCCTCCATTATGCAACCCGGACAAAAAATCCCATTCGAAGGCTTACGTCCCGAACAATTGGACGTTGCGCAGTTTATTGAGTTGGCAAGAGGTTTTCAGAAAATTTGAAATTTGAAATTTTAAATTTTCCTAAACCCCAAACTGTTCTAAATGATGATCTAAATGTTTACGAAACATTATGTTCCATTCACTTGCACTTAATACACCGAAAGAGATCGATTCTTTTCCTTCGAAATACGCTGACCCCTTTTGTTGGGTTTCGTTTATATAATCGATCAATCGCTTTTTTTCCAATTCAAAATCTTTAGATTCCTTAATAATGAATTGCGGGGCTGTACGGCTGCTTTTTATATAAGCTCCCTCCTGCGTTACTTTTTTCTTCACTAGTTTTTTTAAGATGAAACGCATGAATCCGTTTGGTTTCTTGTGTTTATCGGTATACACCATTTCATAGGAAACACAACAATGTGCGAACATTTGGCTTACGTTCATTTTTCCCCACAAGGGTTGCGATTGCGGTGTTAATTTGTTGATGCGCCCAATAATTTCATTGGTTACGGCTGGTTCAAAGATGTTTTTCATGACTCTAAGATATAAATTTTTTATTTAGCTCTTCGCGTTTTGTTTCTATTTTGAATCGCTGAACGCTAAAGCGTTTCAAATTTCATTGGCCGATATTGGTTATTTCTGAAGTAAAATATATTTCAAACACCGCTCCGTTTTTGTTGTATGTTTTGACTTTACCGTTCAGTTGTTCGGTAAGTAAGCGTATAAGTTCAAGTCCAAGTGTTGCGCTGTTTTCAAAATGAACTCCTTCGGGCATTCCTTTTCCCGAGTCGGAGTATAAAAGTAAGAATTGGTTTTTATCCAAATGGGTTATTGAAATGGATATTTTTCCGCTTTCACCTTTTGTAAACGCATATTTATAGGAATTGGAAAGTAATTCGGTAACAATCAATCCAAGCGGTGTGGCTGTATCAATGTTAAAATGCTTTTGACTTGTTTGTATGCTACAGCTAATTTCCCCCAAACCATCGTGATACATTTCACTCACGTAAGAAGTTAATTGTTCAAGGTATTCGCTGAAATCAATAGCCGAAAAATTTCCCGCCTGATATAATTTCTGGTGTATTAATCCCATGGAACGAACTCTTACCTGCGCCTGTCGTACCACAGCAAGTGTAGAAGCATCTGTAATATTGTTTGATTGTAACTTTAGTAGGCTTGAAATGACCTGAAGATTATTTTTAACCCGGTGGTGAATTTCCTTAAGAAGGATCTCTTTTTCATGGTCGCTTTTTTCAATGATACTTTTTTGCCTGCGGGTATGGCGCAATGATCTGAAAATGTAAAGTGCAATAACCAGGACTAATAAGGCTGCAACTGAAACCAGTATCAGGAAAATTTTCTGTGTTTTTTTCTCCGATTCGTTGATGGCCGATTTTTTTTCGAACTCAAAATTTAATTCTTTTCGGATCAGCTGTTTTTTTTGTTCTTCACTATAGATACCATCTTTAATGCTTTCAAATTTTCTAAAATAATATAAAGCACGAATACGCATTTCCTCGGGAGTCAATAATTTTCCGCCAACGCTGTCGGGTAGGGGGTCGGATGAAATTTCGTATAAATTAGCGAGCGACTCATACCGGTATTGTAAACCGTATTTGGTTCCAATACTGTCGTCAATGGCCAAAGCCTTGTATAAATATTTTGCCGACAAGGTGTATCCTCTCTCGATCTCTCCCTCAGGCGATGGCAATGAAGGAACTTTTGTGTATAGCGATCCTATGTTTCCGCAGTTAATAGCAATGCCGTTTTTATCGCCAACCTGTTCATTTACCTTCAAGGCTTGTAAATAATAATTCAACGATTTTTGATAATCACCCTGATCATAATAAACATTGCCGATATTACCCAGATCGGCAGCTATACCGTGTTTATCGCCAACTTCGGTTGCAAGTTTAAGCGCTTTTAAATTATACATAAGCGCCTTATCGTAATTTGAGGTTGAGTAATATATATTGCCGATGTTGCCAAAATGTTTTGCCATTCCGCTCTTATCATTTATTAACTTATCGATTTTTAAAGCCTTTAAATAATAGTTAAGCGCTTTTTTATATTCGCGTAAATTAGAATAAACGTTCCCAATATTGCTGTAATTGGATGCTTTTCCTTTTTTGTCATCTATTTCTTCGTGAATCTTTAAAGCTTTAAAATAATATTCCAGCGCCCTGGTATATTCGGCTTGTTCCTTGTATACAATGCCAATGTTCCCAAAATGATCTGCCTTGCTCTTCTCATCATTTATTTCTTCGTCAATTTGCAAGG
>JAYUZA010000527.1:0-3460 GCA_043752145.1 Flavobacteriales bacterium | reverse complement strand
CCTTGATAAACACTTGATAATTTGCCAGCGAACGAATTAATGCCAAGGTCTTTATTTGCCCAAATATCCAGCATTAGTCCTTTGCTGGCACTGCCGCTTAATGATCGTGCTATGCCTGTTGGCAAGGCATCAACAAATTCGGTGTGGTTGGTAAATACACTTACAACTTTAGCAATACCCGCTATTATAATATCAAGTGCACCTGAGTATCGGAAAACAGCTATGGCGGCCATCATTGCAACTATGTATGGAATAATTTTTACAACTGTTTCAAATCCTTCTTTGGCCCCTTCAATAAAAAGCGAAAACACATCGTGACCTTTGGAATTTGCCATTAATAAAAAATTGACGATGATGCCAAATATGAGAAGTCCCGAAAAGCTATATGAAAAGCTCGTCAACGCTTCGGGACTCATACTTTTTGTGAAATATATAATGAATGCGACAAAAGCGGATAGTCCTGCAATAAAAATGAGCAATGCCGGTTGAAACAAATTAATTCGTTGAATAAAGCACGCTATGATTAAGGTAACAATGGTTGCGCTAAAAGTTGTGATAAAGGTGGGAAGAAAAATATCGGTTGAATTTGTTACCTGCGTTATTCCATCAACTTGGAAAGACGCTCTTGCGGTCATAATTGAAATAGGAATGAGTGTAAGACCGGCCGTATTCAACAACAAAAACATTATCTGTGAACGCGAAATGGTTTCTTTGGTTGGGTTTAATTCCTGAAGTGTTTCCATAGCTTTTAATCCTAATGGAGTTGCAGCATTATCCAGCCCTAAAAAATTGGCCGAAAAATTCATCATCATTGATCCCATGGCCGGATGTGCTTTAGGAATATCGGGAAATATTCTGGAAAAAACCGGACTGAATATTCTGGAGATTAAAGATATTGCGCCTCCTTTTTCGCCAATTTTCATAATGCCGCACCATAGTGTTATTACACCGGTAAGACTTAAAATAAATTCAAAACCACCGGTAGCCATTTTAAAAAAGCCATCAACCATGTTGGGAAAAATAGCATTGTTACCAAGAATAAAGGCATTTACTAATGCGGTAATAAAACCGACAATAATAAAAAACAGCCATATAAAGTTTAGGGTCATTCCTTGTTTGTAGTTTATGGTTTGTTGCTCGTGGTATCCGGTGTCAAAGCTATAAAGTTAGCAATTAATTCCTGCCCCTGAGGACCACTTACTTCGGGGTGAAATTGAACGCCAAACCATGGATTTATATTGTGTTGCATGGTTTCAACAGTGCATGTGCCCGATGAAGCAATGAGCGTGAACTGTTCAGGAAGATCTATACACTCACAGTGGTCTTCAAAAAACCGAATGGTCGCAGCCGAAGAAGTATTTAGTGTAAACGGTGTCGAAAAATTTATTTCTTCCCAGGTCCGTGATTCGGTGCAAAGTGAAATAGATGAGCCATGATGCATTCCCATAAGTTGATGGCCAAAACAAATTCCAAGAACTGGAAGTTTGGGATTTGAAAATACGATTTTCGCTTTTTCCAGATATATTCCTACATCCTTTTGTGTGAGTAAAATGGGGGCTCCGCTTATGATAATTCCGCTAAAACCATCAACACTTTCTATATCCAATAATTTTTGAGTTTCATAGGGCGTTTTTAAGTGAGAAACTAATTTTTCAATCTCAGGCACTTTTGAGCTTCCGCAATCTATGATCAGTATTTTACGCATACTAGAACGGATATCCGATCCCTATATTGATGATCAATTTTGATTTAAAAGGCGAAAAAGGAATTTCATTTCGGTCTGCAAAACCTTTTATCCACCCATTGGTAATTGTTTTTGGTTCAAAGAACCAACGTTCGCCCAGTGGTAAAGATGGTTGCCGTAAAGGGTACGCGAAATCAAAACGGAAAATAAAGAAATCAAGATCTAAGCGCAAACCAACACCGGCTCCCATGGCAAATTGGGTGTAAAATTTATTGGAAATCTCGGCCTTTGGTTTCCCCGGGTTGGGCTTAATTAACCAAATATTTCCAATATCATAAAAAATAGCACCCTTTAGAATTTTTAATAGGTCGAATCTGTACTCTATGTTTCCTTCCAATATAATATCGCCTGTTTTATCAAATGCGATTAGTGTGTCGTAAAAAGCACCCGGACCAATTGAACGTGCTCTGAAAGCTCTTAATCCATTGGAACCGCCAACATAAAAACTTTTTTCGAAAGGCAGGGCTTCATTCAGATTCGCAAGAGGCACGCCAATACCGGCTGCTGTTCGGTAAACAAGTTGACTACTTTTATTGAAATTAATTTTGTATCTGAAATCAACAGATGTTTTTACAAACTGTGCAAAACGTATGCCTAATATTTCATAACTGCCAATTGAATCTTTTTCGACATTGGTTAAACTAAAGAACATGCGGGTTAAATTTCCTGATTGTTCTAGGTTCCATTTAATGTACATATGATCTTTTCGCGCATTTGCTAATTGCTTATCAAATATCATTTGGTAATTTGAACCGATCAAAATATGATCGGTGTATGAATATTTCAAATAAGGATCCTTTATTGTATTAAGTCTTTGTTTAAATTCATCTGATGGATTTATCTTTACAGCACTTAAGGTAAGTGGAGAAAAATAATGCGAAAAATGTGTGCCGTGTAACCATTCGTAACCAAGCGAAGCTTCTTGTATGCCGCGGGTAAAATCGGGACGCTGCTGAAAATTTAACGAGGCTTTAAATACCGTTTTCGGGCTTGCGTTCTTGCTGAATTTAAAAACATTGAAAGGAATCAAAAATTTTGGAATGGTCAATGATATTTCAGGTCCGAATTCAATTGTATTGAAAGTGCTTAAGGGTTTAAATTCCCCGATCCCTACGCCCTCACCAACGGTTGTTTCGCCCTGATTGGATAATAATTGTTGGACCTCAAGTCCACCCTGTAGTGTTATCTTAAGCGCTTCGGCACCGCGGAATAAATTTTTATTTCCATAACTTATCTCGCCCGAAATACCCAAGTTGCCCGATCGGTTAGTGCCCTTGATCTCATATCCGTATTTTTGCCGCTTAAGTGGTTTTAATTTAATATAACAATCAAGCATTGGGTTTTCAGGGTCGGTTAAATTTTGTTTGAAAATAATATTCGTGCTTTTAAATAAACCCAAAGAAGTAATTTTTTTATAGGTCGATTCAACTTCCTTTGCACGGTAATAATACCCGTGATTTAGATATATGTGCTGAACAAGATTGGACGGACGCATAGAAGGCCTTTTGTGGTAAAGAAAAACATGTTCCTTGTAATGGCTGGTGTCATATTTACTGATGTCTTCGGTGCCATCATAATCGGTATAAATAAAAATATTGTTTACTGTGTAACGCCTGTGATCTTCGAAATATACCGAGTCACTGTTAGGAGACTTACGTTGAATTTTTGCGATCGACATTTTTATCTTTACACCGTTATCGATTAAGGTGCTATCAA
>JAYUZA010000526.1:0-8747 GCA_043752145.1 Flavobacteriales bacterium | reverse complement strand
AAAATTGGGTTAGCTGATGGAACACACCTGCAATTGGTCCTTTAACAGTAAAAACGGCAAACTTACCACCCTTTATTTCCGCACGATTAAATACAAGTGGTACGGATGTGTTTTGTTCAACACTAATAAAAGCACGGTATATATTGTGATGCGGATACATGATGCCCATGATCTTTGTTTTGGTTGTAAACAAGTCATGCGCTTTAGCAGTCACAATAAGTTCCTTTATAGCATTGTGCGCTTTTTCGGCAGAATCAAACTCACTGTTAATACAAACCCCATGTTGTACAGGTAAAGTTTTAACAGTTATGGAAAGTGCAGTCCCCTTTTTGCCTCTAACCTCTTTATGGTGATTAAGTAATCGTTTAAAATGGTGGTTGTTTTTATGCGTGGTGATTTGCCTCCTGTGCGGTGTAAGACGAAATTCTTCTGCTGTTAGATCAAAATGATTTTTGAATGCCCTGGCAAAAACAGCCGGTGAAGAAAATCCGCACTCCGATGCAACCACTTGTATAGGTTTGCTTTCATGAATAATAAGAAAGTGCGCAGCTGTTTCCAACCGCATCCTGATAACATATTGTTTTGGGGATTCACCCATGACCTGCCTGAATAAACGTTGGTAATGAAAGGGTGAATAATTGGCAATGGATGCAAGGTTACCCAAGGTAAGATCACCCTGCAAATCTTTTAAAATATAATTGACGGTTTTGTCAATGCGTTTTTGAATTTCCTTGGTGATCTCAATTTTTGCCATAAATAATATGAATTGAAATTAGCAAATCTTGCGATTGACTACTTAACAAAACAAGGGTTTTAATTTGCAAATCTTGCGATTCACAACTTACAACCTGATCTTGATGCCGGCATTAAACACAATTCCATCCAGCGGTGCCCATACATCGGTAAACTGAGGTGTATTAAATGGTCCTGATACAAGACTTCCATAGTTCGTTTGTCTTACATTCGTATAATTC
Organism: Flavobacteriales bacterium; assembly: GCA_043752145.1. Classification (GTDB taxonomy): domain Bacteria; phylum Bacteroidota; class Bacteroidia; order Flavobacteriales_D; family UBA2798; genus DASPJQ01. The sequence goes on along the minus strand of JAYUZA010000526.1, from coordinate 7,773 downwards.
TCCACGTTTCCAAAAAGCGTAAATTGTTTTTTGGTGTATTCAACCACTAAACCATATGTCCAGAAAGCAGGGCTTGTAGTGCCGTTATTTAAACGCTGACTGCTTTTATACTCATAGTCGGCACCAATACGCCATTTGCCGGGCAACGCATAAAGCAGATCGCCTTTTACGCTGTGCTGCGGTGTTAAAGTCATGTACACGGTTGAATCACCAAAATGATTGGTCACGTTTGTATAGGTATACCCTATGAATAATACAAAATTATAAAATCCGAATTTGAAAAATGTTTCAGCACCGTAACTTTGGGTAAACCCGTTGGCATTTACAAAATGATAAACCCCTGAAAAATTTCCCGTGTCTGCCAATACCAACGGTTTATTCAAATGATTGTAAAAGAACATTTGATTGATATTGATGAAACACTTTTCTCCAATGGGCGATTTGAAACCAATATCTGCATTGGCCCCATAACTATCTTCTGCATGGGAAATAGTTCTATCAATAGGCATCACACTGCGGTAACCCAATAACTCGGCTTCCTGATTAAATATGGTTGCGTTACGATAACCCATACCGCCACCAATACGTGTGGTTAGTTTTTTTGTCCATTTGAATAAAGCAGATACACGGGGTAAAACATGCAGCTTTGATGTTGTTAAAGCATAGTCGGTACGCACACCGCTTTCAATAGAAACCACTTTGCCCAAGTCAAATGTATAATTGGCAAAATGGCCAATAGTTTGAAGACTTTCATTTCTTAAAATACTGCTTTGAAGTTTTTCTTCCGTAAAATCATCCGAATAAAAATTAATACCGGTAATAAAAGCATTTTGATCCTTCTTATGCAAATAGGCCACTTCTGAAAATGAAGAAAGTTGATCACCTGCAAAGTGGTATTCACCTGCCAGGTATGAAGGTGTGATTTGTAATGTGCGATGAAAAATATTGAAGCTGTTGCGAATGGAAATCGAGGAATTATCGTTGAACTTATGATCGAATTTTACTTGTGTTGTAATACGGTTTACATCGTTAACCTCTTTGTAAAAATGCACAGTGTCGGCTGTTTCCAATCCAAATAATCGGGTGTCGCCTCCCTGGCGTTTTTCATTGGTAAGTGTTGCACCAACATACATTTTCGTTTTTTCATTGAAGTAAACAAAAAACTTAGGGTTAAGATTATACTTTGTTAGCTCCGGCATATCTGAAAACCCATCCTTGTCGGCATCAAAATATTGGTGTATGTTGCGCTGTGCAAGCAAGGTATAACCAAATTTACCTCTGCGCGATGAAGTAAACGCATTTACATCAAAAGCACCAATGTGCGAAGCATTAATATGGATCAATGTTTCGTCTTCATCTTTCTTTGGTTCTTTAGAAAGCAAATTGATCAATCCTGAAATAGCTCCCGCTCCATATAGGGTAGAAGCAGAACCTTTCACATATTCCACCTGTCGCAAATCAAGAGGAGGAATTTGCATAATGCTAAGACTTCCTGAAAATCCTCCGTAAATCGGAAAACCATCCTTCAAAATTTGTGTGTATCGTCCATCTAAGCCTTGTATGCGCACGTTGGCGGTGTTACTGGTTGCCGATGTTTGCTGTACCTGTATTCCTGTACTGTGCGTAATCAAATGCGCAATTTTACTCGGGTCCATTGTACTGGCTTCGTCAATTTCTTCCGTCAATACTTCAACGCGTGTAGGAATATTGTCAATGCTTCGGTTGCTTCGCGTTCCTTCAACAACGATCTCCTCCAATTCACCTTCCAATGAAACCAGTAAAATAATTTGTTCACCTGTTATCGGAAATGCGAAGCTCACTTCTTTTTCTTCGTAACCTGCGCTGCTAATTACAAACACTTGTTCACCATCGGGAATATTATCCAATGTTACCTTGCCATTTTCATCGGTTGATCTTCCGTTCAAGGTGCCTTTTAACTTGACCGCTACGCCAGGCAATAATTCATTTGTTGCACTGTCCTTTACCGTGGCAGTAAACGTGTTTTGACTGTAAGCCGTGTATGAAAATAATACGGCTAACAGCACAAGAAATTTATTTTTCATTGCTACTTGAGAATTCGTTAATACATAAATTGAGATCACGCGCTTGCGTGTATGTACTAACTTAGTTTAGGAGGCTGCCAAATATGCTGATGAAACTGGCTTTTTAACGATCTATTGAAAATAAAATGTTGTATGCGGTTTTCCTCGTGCGCAACAAGCGAGATCGATTCAACCGTACCGCAAAGCATAATGTTTACCGATAATACGGAACAGCAGTCAGAAGATTTAAAAGGTAAATGATCGTGGTCATGATCGGTGTCTTTATTACCTCCATCACCGTAATGATCGGCTACAAAATCGCCAAAATCTTGTTCGGAGTCATGATGGTCTTCATCATGACCGTGATGATGGTGATGACTTTCTTTTGCTTTGTGCTCAAAATAGTGAATGAATAAAATGGGAAGACGAACCAACTCTCTTGCGAAGGTTTGATTACTGCCGAATTGCAGTACAAGAAACAGGGCGATCCATTTTTTCACTGAGGTAAAGATAAGCATTTGACTAATAACAAGACTTCTGTTTTTCATGTCAATATTATATATGTCTTAAACACGTAACCGGCCATAGCACAGAAAAGAACCCAGCAGTTCTCAAATTTCGACCACTTCCACAAAACCCAACCCAATGAGCCATTTGCAACCGGTTATCCCAACACTTGCCGCAGGCGCTACCAAACACAGAAAAAATCGTAAATTGCAGCTCAAAAGCACGCAAACCATGGAAAATTTCAACCGCAAAGATCACTGGGAAAAAATATATACTACCAAAGAATTTAAAGATGTTAGCTGGTATCAACCTATTCCTGAAACATCGCTTGACTTTTTGAAACAATTCAATGTCTCAAAAACAGCAAAGATCATTGACATAGGAGGAGGCGACAGTTTTCTTGTTGATCATCTGGTTGAGTTAGGGTATGAGGATGTAACTGTTTTAGACATCTCAGCTGCTTCACTTGAAAGAGCAAAAAAACGTTTGGGTGAAAATGCCGGTAAAGTAAAATGGATTGTTTCTGATGCGTCTACTTTTGTTCCAACCGAACAATACGATTTCTGGCATGACCGCGCAGCATTTCATTTCTTTACCGAGGAAACCGACATTGATAATTACCTGAAGGTTTTAACAAAAGGAATTAAACCCACGGGGGTGTTAGTGTTGGGTACGTTTTCAGAGCAAGGCCCGTTAAAATGCAGCGGAATTCCAATAAAACAATATTCAGAAACATCAATGACCGATAGATTAAAGAACCTCTTTGATAAAATAAAATGCATAACTGTTGATCATAAAACACCATTTGATACCATTCAAAATTTTCTTTTTTGCACTTTTAGGCGTTCTTCAATTAATTAGCACTGTCATATGAAAACACTCATTATTATCAATGAAAAACCTAACCCCGATGAAAAGGCTTATAATGCTATAAGAATAGCAGCACAACTCCAAAAAGACAATCCGACCAATGAAATTTTTATTTATCTAATTGCTGATGGTGTTTTTTGTGCGCTTGCCAATACTGAGAGTCCAAAAGGAATTTTAAATGTTGAGGATATGCTTTCAGGCGTAATTCAAAAAGGAGGCATAGTAAAAATGTGTACTTCATGCGGAGAATCTTGAGGAATTATAAGTAAACAACTTATAGAAAAAGCCGAATGGACTAATTTAAAAACTCTCTCTGTTTGGATAACCGAATGTGACAAGGTTATAAATTATTAACTCAGATTTTCTAATTCAGAACGTTCGACATTTTACTCAGCTACGGTTGTATCATAACTGACGCCATAACCACTCCAAATTCCCAGACCTCCCTCACCTTCAATATTTGAGCGTATGGGTGTTGGCGCAGCAAACGGATTCCCGTTATTGACCACTTGTGTTTCATATGTCCTCCAAAACTGGTAAACATCGGGATCAATGGTAGTGAATTTTACAACTATTGTATCTCCTATTTTAAAATAACCTCTGAATCCTTCGTTGACCGCATCTTCATCGCCAGGAGATTTTGCGCGATTATACGCGAATTCAAAACTTGTTCCGTTAATGAATTTATCTTCAAATGCTGATCCTATGGGCGAATAAAACGAATAATCTTTTCCCTTGCGCATAGCGAACCATCGGTACGAATTCCCTAAGGTATCGGGGTCATTTAAACGCGCCCAGCAAAATCCCCTGTCGGTAAATGTTCCTTCGTTCTTATACCAAATACTGTCGAGCTTTACATGCGGTGGAATTTTTGTTTTTGCCGTCAATGATTTTGATTCGGCATTTACATATAAATTATACGTTTTTCCTTCTTCACCAAAAATTAAGGGATCAAACGTAGTATACAAACAAAAATCTATGCTTGATAAAGTGGCCGAATCCAATCCTGTTATTCCCGATAAAAGCGGTAATAAACTATCGGGAATGGAGGAAGCACAAATTTCGATCAGTACAGCAGTGTGCGTACCGTTTGAAACACTCACGTATGCATCGTGTACCAACAAATCGCTGAACGAAGCAAAGTTGTTTGTGCCGAAGTAAGGTTTGTTTCGGGTTAAAAAAACAATGGGTGGCGAACCCGGTTCAATATAACCTTCAATTACAACTTTATCGACCGCGCCCGGTATTTCAATATCGGCATCGCGTACGCATGCTTGCAAAAGCAATACGATTGGAATAATTATATAAATAAAGTTTTTCATAATCTAAAAACTAAAATTCCAGGTTACCGATGGTAATATTGGGAATAACGAAACCTGCTTGGCCTTTATTGTCAATGATCCTGTGTACGGATCTCCTTCACTGTCCACATAAATAAAATACGGGTTCAACCTGCTGTAAACATTGTAAATACTGAAATTCCATGAGGATTTGAATTTTTTACTTTCTTTACCTTTCAACGTAACCGATAGATCCATGCGGTGATACGGAACCATGCGCAACGAATTACGGGCTGCATACTCATAAGTTATTCTATTATCAATAATATACCAACTAACGGGCAGGGTGATGGCGTTACCGGTTGCATATATAAATACCAAACCAAAGGTCACCCGTTTAGTTGGCTCATAACACAAAGCTACAGACAAGTCGTGCCTGCGGTCAAATTTTGCATAGTATGTTTCGCCAAAATTCAGATCCTTGAACTGACGCTTGGTCCAAGCCAATGTATATCCAACCCAGCCGTTAAATTTACCCGTGCGTTTCTTTACAAAAAATTCGGCTCCGTAACTCCACCCTTTACCAAATACAAAATTATTATCAATGTTATCTTTAATATCATCATCAGGCAAAGCACCTTCGCGGTACTCCACCTGATTCTTCATGCTTTTATAATATACTTCAACAGAAGTCTCAAACGTATTTTCAGCAAAATTCTGGAAATAGCCAACCGAATATTGATTCCCTATTTGAGGTTTTACTCTGTCGGTACTTGGTATCCAAACATCGGTCGGTAAACTTACCGATGACAATGATGCTAAGTGAATGTATTGTAAATTTCGGGTATAGCCCGCTTTAATGGACGAGTTTTTACCAACGCTATAACGTAGCGAGAGGCGGGGTTCAGGTCCGTGATACAAAGCAACGCCTTCGCCTTTTGCATATTCAAGGGTATCGGAATTTTTCCCGGTGGTGGAATCTTTTACATAACGGGAAAAAGGACCAATATGGTTGAACAATGAGTAACGAATACCAACATTTACGCGCAGTTTATCGGTAATATCAAAATCATCGCCAACATAAACAGCGGCTTCGTGCGCAAATAGTTTTGTTGTTCCACCTACATCAAATTCGGTTTCGCCACTACTGGCCGATGCGCTACTGGGTATAAAACGATGATGTACATAATACGCACCAAATTTAATATTGTGCCGTGGATTAGGAAAATATTGAAAATCCACTTTTGCGCTGTAATCCAAAATTCCCGAAGCCAAACCGAATTTAAACTGATCCTGCTCGCCACCAAATTCAAAATCATATTTACTTAAAAGCCCTGTAACGTTCATGAATAATTTGTTGTTGAACAAATGGTTCCACCGTGCTGTCGCAGTCGCGTTACCCCAGGGAATTTTTACCAAAAAATCATTTTCCGTATCCTTGAAATTGAAAACATCCTTTCCAAAATATCCTGAAAGAAAAACACGGTCCTTGTCCGAAAATTTATAATTAAACTTAGCATTAAGATCATAAAAATAATACGATGAGCCGGAAAAAGGTGATGTTTTTTTGATGAAGGGTTTCATCAACACATCAATATACGTTCTGCGTGCCGAGATAATAAATGAACTGGTATCTTTTTTTATTGGCCCTTGTACAGTTAAGCGTGAAGAAATTAATCCAATACCACCATCGACCTTGAATTTTTGATTGTTTCCTTCTTTCATGGAAATATCCAATACCGAAGCTAAACGGCCACCAAATTGCGCGGGCATTGATCCTTTATACAATTCCAGGCCTGAAATGGCATCGGCATTGAACACGCTGAAAAAACCAAATAAATGTGATGCATTGTAAACCGGTGCTTCGTCCAATAAAATTAAATTTTGATCGGGACCACCGCCACGCACATAAAAACCCGAATTACCTTCACCAGCCGCCAAAACTCCGGGTAAAAGTTGAATCGTTTTTAAAACATCCACTTCACCTAAAAATGCAGGAAGTGTTTTTACTAATTCAATATCCAGATCCATTTTTCCAAGATCGGTGCTCTTGGTATTTTTTTCGGCCTTATTGGTGGTAACGGTTACTTCATCAATTATACTTGCCTCGGATGTCATAGCAATATTCAGGCGTGTATCTTTTTTGAGCGAAACGGTTGCTTCAAATGACTGAAGTCCTATAAATACAACTCTAAGCGTGTATGTTCCTGTATCAAGTGTGATAGAATAAAATCCATAATCATTGGTATACGCGGTTTTCTTGATCTCTTTAATATAAATACCGCAATTAAATAGATTTTCGCCAGTTGACTTGTCGGTAATGTATCCGCTGATGGTTGCTTTTTGCGCATGAGCGAACAATGATGCAAGAATAAAAACCAATATGAGAAGGCGTGAGCGCATTTTTACAAGTGCTCTAAATTAAACTATATTTTGCTCCTAAGTACAGAAATATAGTGTGGGAAACACTTAAAGAATGCTAAAATGTCGAGACTCTTATGCGGCAAGCCTCAAATAGCCAGTTTTCTGCAAACAGCATCACCCAGTATCCCCGAGGCCTTTAGCTTTAGAATTGTCTTCTTATTCAAATTCTCTTCATTTTCATCCCAACGGCTTCCCCAATTACGGTCGCCCGGATCTAAAAAGAAAACATACGTGTAATACAGATAAAATGGGGCGTAACCATTGTATTCCTTTTCGCCTTCGATCATATCATTCTCATTGTATTTTGAAAAATACGTCTGAACATCCGCAGCCAATAGTTTAACGTATTCTTCGTTTTGTGAAGCATAAACAATACAAGCTAAAGCCACACGCTTAACCCATACATTTGTATCGGCTGCAAATGCTTCAATAAAAGAGCAATTACCTTTTTGCAAAATTGGTCCAAGCTGAATGAGGGTTGCTCTTAACTGTACAGCGGGTATTTTTTGCTTTAGCACCTCTAATAATTCGTTTTCCAAAAAAAGTTTTGTCAATGAATTATCTCTTGCTTTTGATTGCAGACCCGGCTCAACACTAAATGTTCTTCCTGTTGAAGGAACAACCACTTCGATCATGAATTGCGGGCTTTG
>JAYUZA010000525.1:0-3494 GCA_043752145.1 Flavobacteriales bacterium | reverse complement strand
AAAATTTTGAAAAACCATAAGTCAGTGCACCGCAACATTGGTAAAATGTATGTGTTGATCCTGCTTTTTGTTTCAGGTCCGGCTGGATTCATAATGTCTTTATATGCCAACGGGGGCATTTATTCACGTGTAGGTTTTGTCCTGTTATCGGTATTATGGTTAACGTTTACTGCCTTGGCATGGTATTGTGTAATAAAACGCGATTTTAAAAAGCATCGCCAATTTATGATCCTAAGTTTTTCACTAACCTGCTCGGCACTAACGTTGCGCTTGTGGAAATACGGTATCGCATACACCCTTCAACCCGCGCCAATGGATCTTTATAGAGTAGTGGCATGGTTGGGCTGGGTTCCTAATCTTTTGTTGGGAATTTGGATCATTCGAAGAAAGTGAGAATTTAGAAGTAAGAAGTATGAACCGAGATACTGCTAACAACCAACAACTAAGTACTGACAACTTTTATATTGCTGCCTCCTTCGGCAATAAATGCGTTTCGGGGTAAAAACCCGTTAGGTCTTCGAGGGCCTTGCTTCGCCATAGCGGCTAAGCGAAGGCAAGCGCGAAGCATGCAGAGACCTAGCAGGTTTTATCTAAAGATTAATTGCATTTATTGCCTCAGGTCGGGCTATCGGCTTTACTCCTCATTCGCGCGTACGCTCACTGCGGGGTATCGCCTCCATCCCTGGCAGGGTTGAGTCGTAAAATCAATTTTTATATTAATTTTGCCCCATGCAATTTTTTCGGGCAGGGTTAATTTTATTCTTCTTGATGTTTTCCATTTTGGTAAACGCCCAAATCGTGAACATCGAAAACCAACGCCTTGACCCTAAAAAAGAAGGCTGGAAAATTGATGTCGATTTTAATTTGTCCATCGTAAAAAATACGCGCGTTATTGCACAATTCGGGAACCGAAATCGCGTAGCATATAATAAAGAAGAACATCATACCATGTTCCTTACCGACTTTAGCTTAGTAAAAGCCGATGGAAGCGATTTCATCAATTCAGGTTTCGTTCATTACCGTTACGGTTATAATTTTCGTAAATTTCAAAAAGTAACATGGGAAACGTTTATACAAACACAATACAACAAAGTACAATTGGTCGATCTTCGATTTTTGTTAGGAACGGGCGCAAGATTCGAGGTCATTAAAAAAGATTCCATTGCCCTCAACATCGGAACATTCGTAATGGGCGAGTACGAAGAACAAAGCGATAACATTGTAAACCAAACCGCTCGTTACAGTATGTTCCTTTCATTCGACTGGCAGTTCAGTAAAACAGCCGGTTTTAATACCATTACGTATTTACAGCCCGCGTTTTTAGATCCGCAAGACTACAGGGTCTCATCCGAAACTTCTTTACGCTTTACTATCACCAAAAAAGTAAGTTTTCGCATCGTTTACAATTTGTTTTTTGATACCGATCCTCCCGCTGGAATTCCGACAACCAGTTATTATTTGAATAACGCTATTAGCTTGAGATTTTAGGCACAAGACACAAGAAATCCGATAGGGTTCAACGACACATTTACAAAACAAATTATTAAGGAGTTACACAAGAAAAGTCACTTAAAAGGAGTCAAAATTGTTGTTAACTTAGTTTGCTTGAATTTCCTTACCAAAATATGTGTTTTCACTTTGCTGATCCTTATCAGCATTGCGATCCCATTCTATTACTGCACGCAAGGTTATGTCGATATGTTTTACCAGCGTTTTACTGCTCACAAAAATACGAACATAATATTAGGCTCATCGCGCTCATCACAAGGCTTCAATCCCGAAATATTATTTGACAACAGCGGACTTAATTTTTCGTTTACCAATTCTATTTCCCCTTACGGCAGAGTATATTTCAACGCCATTCAAAAGGTAACACAACCCGGACCCGGTTATGCTGTATTGGAAGTTTGCCCGCTTGTATTTTGCGAGATAAAAAAAGCAGCCAACGATGAATCGGCTTTCCGCGAAAATAAATTAATGGTGGGCAACATGAATTTCTATGGCCTTGATCCCAACCCCGAATATATTTTTAAAAATCACGAAAAGCCTCTATATAAACTTCTCCTCGAAAGTCCGTACGAGAAAACGGTTACGCTTCACAAGAACGGTTGGCTGCAAGTGACCGATACAAGTACCCATAATTACAGCAGCAATGTAAAAAATAATGTGTTTTATCTGAGCCAGATGTTTGCCGATATGATCCCTGCCAAAATTCGCATCCAATGGTTTCAAAAAACAATTAAGTGGTTACAGTCGCAGGATAAACAAGTAATTATTGTGCGTTTACCTATCGCAAAAGAATTGTTGGATATGGAAGAAGCGTATTGGCCTCAATTTAATTCTACTATTGGATCAATTGCCGATTCAACGCATGTTCAATTTTTAAATTTATCGGCCGATACTTCGTATTTCACACATGACGGGAGTCATTTGAAATGGCGATCAGCCAATCAACTATCAAAGCAATTAAAGGAATGGTCCAATTGGCAAATAAAACAACATAAATAGAAAATGTTATTTAATTCTTTCAGTTTCTTGTTTTTTTTCCCAATTGTTACATTGGTCTACTTCCTGCTGCCACATGCTTACCGATGGCTGTTCTTGCTCGCGGCTTCCTGTTATTTTTATATGGCGCTTATTCCCCTGTACATTTTTGTATTGGCTGCAGCTATCATTATTGATTATACAGCCGCCATTTTTATTGAACGCGAAAACAATAAAAAAAAACGAAAGCTTTACCTTATCGTCAGCATTGTTTCCACTTGTTTGCTTTTATTCGTTTTTAAATACTTTAATTTTTTCATTGGCAATTTCAACGCTTTGGCTAAGTCGCTCGATTGGAATTATTCTACAACCCTTCTTGAAATTGTTTTACCGGTGGGTTTATCCTTCCATACATTCCAAAGCTTAAGTTATGTAATTGAGGTTTATTACGGGCGACAAAAAGCTGAAAAACATTTTGGAATATATTCTTTATACGTCATGTTTTATCCGCAACTGGTGGCAGGTCCAATTGAACGACCGCAAAAGATGTTGCATCAGTTTCGCATCAAACAAAAATTTGATCATGCACGGGCTGTATCGGGTATGCGCCTTATTTTATGGGGACTCTTCAAAAAAGTGGTGATAGCCGACAGGCTTTCGGTTTACGTGAACGAAGTGTACGATCATCCCGATAATTACCAAGGTTGGCCAATTATCATTGCTTCGTTCTTTTTTGCCTATCAAATTTATTGCGATTTCTCAGGGTATTCAGATATCGCCATTGGTACAGCACGCGTCATGGGTTTTGAACTAATGGAAAATTTCAAGACACCGTATTATTCCAGATCCGTTCGTGAATTTTGGTCGCGCTGGCATATTTCGCTCTCATCCTGGTTTCGCGATTATGTTTATATTCCATTAGGTGGAAACCGCACAACAAAATGGAAATGGTATTATAATTTATTCATCACTTTTTTGATCAGTGGATTTTGGCATGGCGCCAATTGGAC
>JAYUZA010000524.1:0-3498 GCA_043752145.1 Flavobacteriales bacterium | reverse complement strand
AAAACTTTGTAACTGTTTTTCGCACTCCCTTTCTATTTTTGAACGTCATGGAATAGACACACTATGCAAAAAAGCAATAAAAAGAAACCAGTTCGTCCCGCACAACACCAGCAAAAACAACCCGGGATGGAATGGAAAATGAAACCATTGCCCGTATTTTACGATCCCCAAGATCATCTCAAAAAAAAACTATATGGTAAGGTTGCTGTAATAACCGGTGGCGACAGTGGTATTGGCCGTGCGGTGGCCGTAAGCTTTGCCGAACATGGTGCAACCGTGGTGATCCTTTATCTTAACGAAAAAAAAGACGCTTCGGAAACAAATAAATTCATAAAAGAATTAACCGGCAGGCCATGTAAGATGATTGCCTGCAATATTGCCAAAAGCAGCAATTGTGTACGTGCAATAAAACAAGTTGTGAAAGACTATAAAAAGATAGATATCCTTGTCAATAATGCAGGTATTCATTCTCCGCAAGAAAGTATTTTAGACATCAGTGATAAACAATTGGAAGAAACATTTGCTGTTAATGTTTTTTCCATGTTCTATTTGACCAAAGCTGCTCTGCCCCATATGAAAGAAGGAAGTTCCATTATTAATACGGCATCGGTAACGGCTTATCGCGGTAGCGCACACCTTATTGATTACGCAGCCACAAAAGGTGCCATTGTTTCGTTTACGCGATCTTTATCAGCCGCATTAGCTACTAAAGGTATTCGTGTTAACGGTGTTGCACCGGGTCCGATATGGACACCCCTTATAGCTGCAAGTTTTAAAGCAAAACAAGTTGCTGAATTCGGTACCGACACACCTCTTAAACGGGCAGGGCAACCCTCGGAAGTAGCGCCCTGTTATTTATTTTTAGCCGGGCCCGAATCATCGTATATGACCGGGCAGCTCCTGCATCCTAACGGTGGCGAGATCATCAATGCTTAATATTTAATTTAAACCAATGATTCTTTTTCTTTTCCTACCAGTTGCTTTACATTTTCTAGCAGCATATCTTCGGTCACGAACGAAATAAATATTCCGTCTTTTTCAATTTTTTCTTTCGCCACAATAAGATCCGTAAGGGTGGTTTTCACAAGGAACGTATTTTCACTAATGGCATGTTTCAATTGTGATCTTAACTCAAGTGTATTTGCTTTTTCACCACTTAAAATGATATGAATGTTTACGTTATTGGTAAACGCGTATTTACGCTGCGTGTTTTTCTTATACTCGTATTTATATTTATAACTGCCGGCCGAAATATCGGAAAGAACTGCCGAGCCTGTTGGATTTCCACCGGCACCTTTACCAATGAATAATTGTTTATCGCTGAAAGATGCCTCTACTATTACCCCGTTGTATTCATTCTCCACATTGAACAACAAATGCGTTTCACTTATAAGTTGGGGTGCAACATACATAGCAATTTCTTCTTCGTTTATTTTTCCTACGTGAGCAATTAATTTAATTTTAGCCTTCAATGATTTTGCGAATTCAAAATCAGCCGTTTTAATATTTCGTATACCAAAATTCAATACCTCATCGGGGCGTGTAAACACTCCGTAACTATGTCCGGCTAAAATTTGCAATTTATATTTAGCATCATAGCCATCTACATCCAGTGTAGGATCTACTTCGGCAAAACCCAATCGTTTGGCACGCGTTAAGGCTGTGTCGTAATCCAATCCTTCGTTAAATATTTTTGTTAGAATAAAATTAGTGGTGCCGTTAAAAATTCCGCTTACACCATTTAATGTTTCGTTATCGTAATATTCTTCCAGCGTTCGTATAATTGGAATACTGCCGCAAGCCGAAGCTTCATATAATACCGCTCCTCCTGTTTCTTCCTGCAAACGAATAATTTCATGAAAATTTTCGGCTATCATTTTCTTATTGGCGGTTACAACATCTTTTCCGTTCAACAAAGCAGCTTTCACTATTTCGAATGCTTCGCCCGCATTGTTTATTAATTCAACCACCAAATTAATTTCGGGATCGTTCAGTATCTCATTTTTATCATAGGTGAATAAATGCTTGTCTAAAGGACGTTGCTTGTGCTGGTCCTTCACACAAATGCGACTAATTTCCGCCTTGATACCTGTACTGTTCTTTAAAACGTTATACAATCCTTGTCCCACACATCCAAAGCCAAAAAGGCCAATGTTTAAATTTTTTCGTGTTGTCATTTTTTTTGTTTTAGAATCTTAAGAACGGTTTAATTATTTCTGTTATTTTTTTTGCTTCAATTAAAAATCCATCATGGCCGTATGTCGAATCTATTTCCACATAGGTAGAAACGGGAATATGCTCCGATAAAAACTGTTGTTCGACCGGTGGAAATAATATATCGGATGAAATGCCAATGCAAATGGTTTTTGCTTTAACAAGGTTTAAGGCTTGTTTTACCGAATTCCGTTTTCGTCCAACGTTGTGCGAATCCATCGTTTTACTTAAAGTCATATATGAATATGCGTTAAACCTATCCACCAGTTTTTGTCCCTGGTATTGCTGATAGCTTGCTGCATTAAAATCTTCAGTCTTATTAATATCGTCTTCCTTTTGTGTCGAATTAAAAGCACTATACGTACGATAACTGATAAGGGCAATGGAGCGTGCGGCTTTTAAACCGTTCTTACCACCTTCAACACTATTTCTATGATACGTTTCATCGGCATATATAGCCAGGCGCTGACTTTCGTTAAACGCAATACCATAAGGCGAATGAAAAGCGTTAGTTGCTACCAAAACCATTTTGTTTATGCGTTCCGGTTCAATTATACTCCATTCAAGAGCTTGTTGGCCTCCCAGTGAACCACCAATGATCAATTCAATGTTTGCTATTCCTAAATGGTTTGCCAATAATATGTGCGCCTTAACCACGTCTCTGACCGTTATGAAAGGAAAATCAGAAAAATATGCTTTTCCACTCGTTGAATTTATGTTTAAAGGCCCGCTTGTACCATAACATGAGCCTAAAATATTAGCGCATACAATAAAATGTTGGCCCGGATCAATGATGCACTCTTTTCCAACAAGTCCCGGCCACCATTCCTGCGGATTGGCATTGGCGGTTAATGCATGACAAACCCAAACAACGTTTGACTTAGCCGCATTTAATTTTCCCGAAATGGTATATGCGATCTCAAGGTTATGCAATACGCCTCCCTGTTCCAGTTGGAACGGTTGCGTATACTTATATACCTGCGTTTTGTTTTCTATTTCCTTTTCCTGAGTTTCCATAAATTCAAAATCGGGGATCACGTTTTGCGGTGACCCCCTGTTTTTGACAAACTACTATATAAACTAAAAACAACATGAGACTTAATTAAGGTGAATTGGATTACGCAGGATCAATTGCAAAATATCGGCTTGTGTGGTAAGTAAACTCTTTTTATTCACCAGATCATTTATTTGTTCGGCTTTATAAAAAAGTGCTTTTGCTCCTCCATTGTATGGATTAGCTAAAAGATATGTATGTTTTATTTTGGTAATTATTTTCTTTTCCAT